>PAAD01000009.1 GCA_002698745.1 Flavobacteriaceae bacterium | reverse complement strand
TCTTCGTGAAAAGTTTTATTGCTGCAAGAAAAAATAAATCTTAATTTCACCTATTACTAATAATATCACATTTAATAAACTAAAAAAACACAATGAAATACTTTATACTCGCATTTAAAAATTGGAACAAATTCAACGGCAGAGCCAATCGTTCAGAGTATTGGTATTTCGTGCTTTTTTACTTTTTAATAGGCATAATTTTATATTATGTTGATATTTCATTTTTGGGTTATAACCCTATGAACCCGACCTCACTTGGAGTTACACAAATAATATTCAACCTATTAGTTTTTATACCATCTTTGTCAGTGACTGTTAGACGTCTACACGATGTTAATAAAAGTGGATGGAATATTTTATGGAATCTTTTACCTATCATTGGTACATTATATATTATTTATTTAAATATTTTAAAGGGTGGTATAGAAGACAATTCTTTTGGTTCTCCATCAAATGCATAAATTAAGTTAACACCATCCATCGATACCGATCTTTAAATGAGCCAAAAAAATCTTGACCTTCTAAAAAACGTCACGAAAAAAGAGAAGATATTTACGATCATGAGCATACAATAAACCTTCAAGAGTTTTTAAATTTTAAAGATCAATGAAAAAATTAATTATTAAAAATGAAAAATACTTTTTCATTATAGCAGTTGTATTTACTGTTTTGGGTTCAGTTTATCCAGCAGAAACATCTTTTGAAAATTATTTAGCGGCTGGGTTTTATATTATTGCAGCAATAGCATGGTTTTTAATAATTGTTAATGCAATTTTAAATATACTAAACAAAAAATAAGAAAGTGTTTAATAGTATTTATTACAATTTTGAGTTTTAACAAAAATTTGTAAGAAACTTTTTATGAGGCATTGCTTTTAATTACCATTAATTAAGCTCTCAATTATGTTAAACTTACATTTAAACATGACTTAACATATTTATTACTAAATTTAATTTTAAAATTTAACAAAATGAAAAAAACATTATTTACAATAATTTTTGCGGTAGTTTGTTCTACAGGGTATTCACAAGATGGTGTATTGACAAACGAAGAAAAACAAGAGCTTTTAGCAGCAAGCCCTTTTAATTCAGTATACCCTGAATCAATTTTAAAAAGTGCAGATGCATATTTCAAAGCTCAAATGGCTTTATACAAGGAAGGGGCAATCGCAGAAAAAGAAGCCCATCTTTTAGCGCTTGGGACTTCAGCTGCAATTAAATGTCAGTATTGTATTCCTTATCATATTTCAGAGCTTAAGAGATTAGGTGCTACAGAAAATGAAATAAAAACTGCAATTCTTATTGCTGCTGATATTATGAAAATGAGTACACTATTTTATGGGAATGAATTTGATTTAGTGGCATTTAAAAAAATGTTGAAAGGAGAATAATCATTAATCAATTAAATTTTTAATCAATAAAGCCCACAATATTGGGGGCTTTATTTTGTACCGTAAGCATAATCGTCTTCTATTAGTTCTGTGATTTTAAATGCTCTAAATTAGTACGAACGAATTTTCACATTTAAAGTTATTTGCTTCAAAAAAACTATATTTATAAATAAATAATGTTATGAAGTTCTTAGAAAAATACTATCCGCTTTTTTTAGCTTTCTTTAGTTTCTTGTACTCAATATATCTTTGGTTTACCGGAAATGAACTTGAAGGAATATATGTTGGACTATGGCCGATAACTATCTTAGGTTTTGCAATAGCATTTAGACAAAGAAGAAAGGATTCAAATTAGAAATTATGAATAATAAATTGATGTTCATTATTGGATGTGTCATTTTTTTGATTTACAATTTCTTTTATTTTAAGATAGTATTACGACAAAAATTTGGGGGGAAAAAGGATAAAAAATCCTAGACTGTAGCCATATCTTCTTCTTTTTAAGTCACTCTTGAGCTTATTTTAGGCCATACAATTCTTATATTGTAATCATGAAAAACGCACACGCATTGGTGCTGGGGGCGACAGGAGCAACTGGTAAAGAAATTGTTTCACTTCTATTAAAAGACCCATCTTACAGCAAAGTCTCTATTTTTGTTAGAAATAAACCCAATATTAAACACGATAAATTAAGCATACACAAAATTGATTTTTCAAGATTAAGCGATTATAATAAATTTATTCATGGTGATGTGCTTTTTTCTGCTTTAGGAACAACCTTAAAGGCCGCTGGAAGTAAACCCCTTCAATACCTTGTAGACTACACCTACCAATATGAATTTGCCAAAATGGCATCAAACAATGGGATCAAACATTATGCACTAATTTCATCTGTTGGTTCAAACGAAAACTCCTTTTTTTTCTATCCAAAAATAAAAGGCGCTTTGGAGGAAGCAATTAAAAAGCTTGATTTTAACAAAACCTATATTTTTCAGCCCCCCGTTTTAATTAGACAAGCTGAACTAATAAGAACTGGAGAGAAAATACTAGTGAAAATTCTTAGATTATTTAATCAATTGGGGCTTTTTGAGTCGCAAAAACCTTTACCTGTTTCTAGCTTAGCTCAAAAAATGATTCAAGAGATCAAATCAGAAAGTACAGAAAGGTTAAATATTTACACCCCCAAAGATTTTTCCACTGCTCAATCACAGGTATAGCCTTAAAGTTATGCATGGTCGTAGAAGCGTGCGCTATCAAACAGCGAAAAAAACAAACTGAAGGCACTTCTCACTTTAAGTGTGTTGTTTTTTCTAAATTAGTACCAAATAAAAAATTAAAATATGTCCAGTAAATTTTTCGGTAACAGCATAAATAAAAATACCGCTGAAAAAAAAGGGGGTAAACAGAAAATGTATAACAAAAGCAATAAGCCTAAATCTTCGGGAATTAGGAAAGTAGGGAGAGGCAATTAATCTAATATTATAAGATGAACGCTGTTGTATTTGATTACTTAACTTTTATTTTTGTAACCTTTTAAAGTTCAAAAGAATATTAAACATCAAATGAAAAAACTATTTGCATTGCTTTGTTTGTTAGGTGTGGTGTTACCATACTACAACATATATAAGTTTATCGAACAAAATAATTGGGAATGGTCTACGGCGCTCTTCTTTGAGCAAATTAACTTAAACTACAGCATGAAGGTTCTAAATGCGGACCTAACCGTAGCCGCAACCACCTTTTTAATTTTTATAATCTATAAATTAAAAGTCAAGTACATCAGTCTCATGCAGTTTCTAAAATACTTTATTTCACTATTTATCGTAGGCTTTTCATTGGCCTTACCACTATATCTCTACGATAACTACACTCGTGATTAATTTAATGCCACAGAAATGAAACGCATAAACAAACATCTTTTACTGCTACTGCTAATGGGCTTAGTACTCGCTTGCTCACGCAAGAATTCCCAAAAAGACCACTCCATGTATTGGCAGAAAAATGCTGCTGAATACCATGCACTTTGCATACAAGCCTATAATCTTGCCAAAATGAAAGTGGATCAAGCCTTAACCAGAACAAGTGAAAAGCCTTTGGCCATTATTGCCGATATAGACGAGACCGTACTGGGCAACTGCCCATACAATGAAATGCTGATTGAGAAGAACACCACTTTTACCCAAGAAACTTGGGCAGCCTGGGTACACAAAAAAATGGCAGAGCCTATTCCTGGTGCTCTGGAATTCTACAATTATGCCGATTCTCTAAACATTGAAATCATTTACCTTTCCAACAGAAGGGTTGAAAATTATGAGCCGACAAAATCCAATTTAATCAGTGCAGGCTTTCCTTTTGACGATAACACAGTTATGCTGCTTAGAGAAGAAGACGGTAACAAAGCAGCGAGAAGAAAGCAGCTTTCCAATTACAACATCGTGCTTTTGCTTGGCGATAATCTGGCTGATTTTGACGAGCGCTTTTACAAGCAACCTAATGATATAAGAATAGATGGTCTAAACGACACGCGTGCTTTGTTTGGCGAAAAATTTATACTTTTTCCTAACCTTATTTACGGAAGTTGGGAAATGGGATTTAATGACTAGGCATACAATTTGCCAATATTGTCTCATAATTAATTTTAATCTTATTGAATGAAACATGTAATTATTGGTTTGTTTTTAATTTTGAAAAAACGCCGATAACTTACTTAAAGAAATTGCATGTTCTCAAGAGTACGCACCTGTTAGTGGATGTGATGGGCATACCTATGGTGACGGCTGTATAGCAACATTCAACGGCGGTGTAACCGCTTTCGTTAAAGGTGTTTGTCCTTAACAGGCTTTATCCCCAATTATTTAGTTACCTTTAGTGATAATAATTTAAAATATAAATTATGGGAGTAGGTGGTATTTTTTGGGGAAGTTTAGTAATTTGTATTGTGCTTGCTCTGGCAGCTTACGTGATTGAAGAATACATTAAATAACATCTCAGCTGCTTCATCTGGCTTACAGAACTCTTTTTTTAATCTTCTATGTATCTTTCTGTTTTTTTATTTCATGCCAAAAAAATATAATATTAACTTTTAATTAAAATACCTAATCATGAAAAACGTGATGTTTACTCTATTAATGTTTACCTTAACTTTTACGCAAGCACAAAATTTTAGGGGACTTGACAAAAGCCCCATGGACAAAGCATCTTTTCCTCCAAGTTATCGTATTTCGGACAAAGTTGTAGTAATTACGTATAGTAGACCACAGCTTAAGGGGAGGGCATTTGCAGACATCGTAACTTTTGGAAAAATTTGGCGAACAGGCGCTAACGAAGCCACGGAACTTCGTGTGTTTAAGCCGATTTCAATTAACGAAACTGAAATCCCTGTAGGGACCTACAGTGTTTTTACCATTTTTAAAACTGGAAAAATGACATTTATTGTCAATAAAGCTACCAATCTTTGGGGGGCATACGCTTATGACAAATCGCAAGACTTATTGCGTTTTGAAGTTTCAACTACAACTGTAGCAGATAATTTAGAAGTTTTTTCAATGGTGTTTTCTGGGGATGATACTTTAAACTTACATTTGGGTTGGGAAAACTTAAGAGCAAAAGTACCATTTGAGGTCTTGTAAGCTTATTTATGAGTTTTCTAAACATCATTTTTGGAAACTCTTCGCTGTTTGTTAGCGTTGCAATTATAAAAAACTCACCTTTGCAGGAGTTTTTTTATTACTTGTTAAGCAACCAAGAAGACGATTGAATTTTATCGCCAAGTCCGTCAATAAGTGTTATGCACAGTTTTTCGCAAACAGCCCGCTCTGGAATAGTATCGTTATTTTGATCGCCGCCATTGGCAAACGCCAATTGATATTCGTTACCAAACTCAGCGTGTATTTTTATTAAAGTTTCACAAACCGTTCGATCCTTATCAACAGATAAAAATGTCTTGTCAACCATCATAAAATTTGATACAATAATCATACGCTCCTCCTCGTCTTGAAAAGATTTTGACCCCTTCAATTGCTGTTGATGATCTGAGTTTACAATTACAAATAACGCATCGCCATGTGTTTTTGCATTTTGAAAATATTCAATATGTCCTTTGTGAATTGGGTTAAAATAACCACTGACGATTACTGCTTTTTTCATACAACAAAATTAATTGAATTTTTAAATAATAATTGAAAAATTGCTCCGCTGATAATATTAATAATGTAAGAATAGATTAAATCTGTAGATAACGTTCCATAAAAGCATAGTATTTTATATTTTTACGAACAGAATAAATACAACCATAATGGCATTTGATATCGAAATGATTAAAGCTACTTACTCTGAGTTTGCTAAACGTATTGAAGCAGCCAGAAAGGTAACTAAAAAACCGCTCACAGTTTCTGAAAAAATTTTATACACCCACCTTTGGGAAGGTGAAGCAAATCAATCTTTTAATAGAGGATTAGACTATGTTGATTTTGCACCAGATAGAATTGCATGCCAAGATGCAACTGCTCAAATGGCATTATTGCAGTTTATGCAAGCAGGAAAACCAAAAGTGGCAGTTCCAACAACAGTCCATTGTGACCACCTTATTCAGGCTAAAGTAGGTGCAATTGCTGATTTAAAATCAGCAAATAATACATCTGCTGAAGTTTTTAATTTTTTACAATCAGTGTCTAATAAATACGGGATTGGTTTTTGGAAGCCTGGTGCAGGAATTATTCACCAGGTAGTTTTAGAAAACTATGCGTTTCCTGGTGGAATGATGATTGGAACGGATTCGCATACAGTCAATGCTGGAGGATTAGGTATGCTGGCTATTGGAGTGGGAGGTGCAGATGCAGTTGATGTTATGGCAGACATGCCTTGGGAGTTAAAATTCCCCAAACTAATAGGTGTAAAACTTACGGGTAAGCTCAACGGATGGACTGCTCCAAAAGATGTAATCCTAAAAGTAGCTGGTATCCTGACGGTTAAAGGAGGTACTGGCGCAATAATTGAATATTTTGGAGATGGTGCTGAATCTATGTCTTGTACGGGTAAAGGGACTATTTGTAATATGGGAGCCGAAGTTGGTGCAACCACCTCCACTTTTGGTTACGATGCCTCAATGGAACGGTACTTACGTGCTACCGATAGAGATGACGTAGCTGATGCTGCAAACAAAGTTAAAGAGCACCTTACTGCTGATCCTGAAGTGTATCAAAACCCAGAGCAATACTTTGACCAGGTAATTGAAATTGATTTAAATACGCTAATGCCACACATCAACGGTCCTTTTACTCCAGACTTAGCTACACCTGTGTCAGAAATGGCTGAAAAAGCAGCTAATAACGATTGGCCTGTGGAGGTGGAATGGGGGCTAATAGGTTCTTGTACCAATTCATCTTACGAAGATTTATCACGAGCCGCTTCAATTGCTAAGCAAGCGGTAGATAAAAAATTAGTTACAAAAGCTACGTTTGGTATCAATCCTGGTTCCGAGCAAGTCCGCTTTACTGCAGAAAGAGATGGCTTACTGAAAATCTTTGAAGATTTAGATGCAACCATATTTACTAATGCCTGTGGGCCTTGTATTGGGCAATGGGCAAGAAAAGATGCTGATAAACAAGAAAAAAATACCATCATACACTCTTTTAATAGAAACTTTTCAAAGAGAGCAGATGGAAATCCTAATACGTATGCCTTTGTTGCCTCTCCAGAAATAGTAGCTGCTATCGCCATTTCAGGAAGACTGGATTTTAATCCGATAACAGATACGCTTATCAATGAAAATGGTGAAGAGGTACGCCTAGAAGCACCAACGGGTGTTGAGCTTCCACCTAGTGGTTTTGACGTAAAAGACAACGGATACTTGGCGCCTTTAATAGATGGCTCTGGCGTTTCAGTTGAAGTTAGCGAAAGCTCTGAGCGTTTAGAGCTGTTAACTCCCTTTGAGCCATGGGATGGTAAAAATCTATACGGTGCAAAGTTGCTTATCAAAGCTTTTGGAAAATGTACCACAGACCACATTTCAATGGCTGGTCCTTGGTTACGTTTTCGTGGACATTTAGATAATATTTCCAATAACTGTCTAATTGGTGCTATAAATGCATACAACCAAAAAACTAATTTCATTAAAAATCAATTAACAGGTGATTACGGTAGTGTACCAGACGTTCAGCGCGAATACAAAGCTGCAGGCATTGAAACTGTTGTTGTCGGTGACCATAACTACGGTGAAGGCTCCTCACGTGAGCATGCAGCTATGGAGCCAAGACACTTAGGTGTTAAAGTTGTTTTAGTAAAATCATTTGCGCGAATTCACGAAACCAACCTAAAAAAACAAGGGATGTTAGGTATCACCTTTGAGAATGAATCCGATTATGACCTCATCCAAGAAGATGACACCTTTAACTTTATTGACCTAGCAGGTTTTGCAGCCGATAAGCAAATTACCATTGAAATAATTCACAGCGACAGATCTATTGACGTAATTATGGCAAATCACACCTATAATGAAGCCCAAATTGAGTGGTTCAAAGCAGGTTCTGCGCTAAACCTGATCAAGGATCAGAACAGCTAAGAATAAGGGGTATTATTGCTTCCTTTCCAAAGCCTCTAAAACGAGCGCTGTCAGCGCATTATATCCTTTTGCGTTAAGATGTAGTCCATCTTGTAACAACACTTCTTTTCTGATTTGATTGTCTTTATCAATCAGCTTTTCGTATAACCCCAAATGATGAAAGTATGGAAGCTTATCTGATAGTGCTTGAACACCATTGTTGATACCACGTATTTCTGTCAATTCACTTTTGCGTTCAAACGAAGGTTTAATGGCAATATTGTAAATGTTGGTTTCAGGAAACTTATTGTGAACCACCCTTACAAAAGATGTGATATCAGCAACAATTCGATCAGCATCAAAACCTAAAGTTAAGTCATTTCCGCCTAAATACAACATGATATTTTGAGGGGTCAATCCGTTAAACAGATGCTCAAAATAATGAGATAAAGAATGTATAAAAGCGCCGCCAAAACCAAGGTTTAAGGTTTTATGAGGCGCTAAATCTTGTGCCATGTTTTTCCAAAGGCGAATTGTTGAGCTACCATAAAAAACAGTTAGCGCTTCATGAGTTTCTAGTTGTTCCACCTTTTTTTTTAAGACAGCGATTTCAGCTTCAAAGGTTTCCTCTTCTAAACGAAGTTTTTGCACCCAGTATTTGTACTTCGTATTGATTTTTTTAACGACCTCACCAAGCCTTGGGTCGTGAGAGTCGTATATACCATAATCAGCCATGGTAAACGCAGGCATTATCTGGCATTTATAAGTGGCCTTGTTCGGTAGTTTGTCAAAGTCTACCATTACCAATGGTACTATTTTAGGTTGCTTTTTCATGCTGCAAGCCAACTTAAAAACCCCCTTGCTAAATGGCCCTGGAGAGGCTTCTGTTTTATAAGAAATTCCTTCAGGACTAAAAACTATACTGGAGTTGTTTTCTAGAATAGCGGCAGCAATTTTATAAAATTTTTTGTTCTCTTTTTTGACTTCTTTTTTGGTCAAATGATCTGGGGTGAAATTTTTAGAATAGACTCGTATATAATCAAAACGATCGTAATACGCCTTATGATTTAACTCCCGTGCTAATGAATGTCGTGCCACTCGGATTCCGGGATCTTTATAGTATTTATAAAGCAACCCACTAATATAATGGCTGTCCAATGTGATTTGGAAATGGTCTGCAGCCACCAAGCTAGGGTGGTTATCCAAATGGTTGTATATAAAAATACTCCCTTTTTCATAGGGCAGGTATTCAGATCCCTTTATTTGAACTTTTAAGTTGTTGAAAATAGACTGAAACTGCTGGGCGCTTAGTTCTCTTATTTGTTTAGGGCTATAGCTTGCAGGCGCCTCTACGATTCCCCGGAATGCTGCTTTGATATTTTGAAGAAGGAGCCGACTTTGATCCATTTCGTTCATGAAACAATACTTGACAATAGTTTTTTTACTTGGCTAACATTTTCTATGTAATATTTTGCAGAAGTGGGTTTACGTCCCACTTTAATAGTGTATGCATTTTCGGGTAGGCTATCAAACATGTTCTCATCAGTTATGTCGTCTCCAATGCATAGGGTAAAATCATACGCGCCTTGGCTATTGATTTCAAACACGGCACTTCCCTTATTAACTTGGCGATCTACGACCTCAAGGGCTTTGTCCATATCCAAAATAGTCAATTTATCAGATATAAGACTCGATAAAACCGTTTTAATTTCTACAACTCTTTCTGAAGCCAACTCCGGATCTGTTTTTCTGTAGTGCCAAACCAAACTGTTGTTTTTTTCCTCAACAAAGGTTCCTGGTGTTCTGTCTGTAAATGTTTCAAAAATAGGCATCACATCCGTCATCCAGTCTTTATTGCTACTACCAGTCCCAGTCCAATCTGCGCCATTTCTTTTGACGTAGTATCCGTGCTCCGCTATTAGTGTAACAGGAAGACTTGCAAACCATTTGTCTAAAAAAGCTTGGTCTCTGCCACTTACTATGGCAACATCATTGTTGGGAAGGGCACACAGAGCATCTATCAACTGCAAAAGCTTAGCATCTGGTGTTGCTAAATCAGGTTTTTCGTTAAACTCAACTAACGTACCATCATAATCTAAAAAAATCATCTTTTGCTTTGCCGCGTTAAATGCATGGAGTAGCTGTTTTTTAAGCCCATCTTGAATTTTTGGAATCTGTATTTCTTGCTTTATCTGCATTTTAGACTGGAGTGTGGTCATAAAATCTTTTGCCCAATATTCTACTGTGTAGCGACTGAGCCGTTTTTGCATGCCAAAATTACGTTGCTTTTGTTCTTCAACAGGCATAGTAATGGCTTTTAGTAGAGCATCTGCCATGGCATTTATATCAAAAGGGTTGATAAGAATGGCCTCAAATAATTCTTTGGAAGCGCCTGCCATTTCGCTCAATATCAAGACACCATCCAGAGCTACTCGAGTGGCTATAAATTCTTTGGCAACTAAATTCATCCCGTCACGAACAGGGGTTATCATGGCGATATCTGAAGTCATGTACAAATCAATCAAGTCGTCAAAACTCATGGCACGATAATAATACCAAATAGGTGTCCAATTAACTGTGGCATATTTGCCGTTAATCCTCCCCACAAGTTCATCGGTTTCTTTCTTTAATTTGGCGTATTCAGGTACATCAGAACGAGAAGGAACCGTGAGCATCAGCAGGCGAACTTTCTCCAAGTATTCTGGGTACTTGGTCAGGAAAAGATCAAAAGCTTTAATGCGGTTTACGACTCCTTTAGTATAATCTAGGCGATCAATAGAGAGTATCAATTTTCCAGACTCTGCGCCTTTTTTATGCAGCTCTAATTGTTTTTTTAACTCCGATTTTTCGTGTTCTTTTTGCCTCAAGTGTTCTTTCGCCTTGCTATAAAATTTGTCATAATCTATGCCCATTGGAAAGGTGTCTACCACTACTTCACGAAGTCCATTGATCACCCTGTTAAACTGTACTTCATTTCGAAGTATACGCTTCACAGAACTCAAAAAATGGCGTTCATAGTCATAGGTGTGGAAACCTATCAAATCAGCCCCAAGCATGCCTTCTAAAAGTGCTTCGCGACAAGGGAACGTTCTAAAAATTTCAAATGATGGAAAGGGGATATGCAGAAAAAATCCAATGTTGACATCTGGACGTGCATCTTTTATCATTTTAGGACACAACAACAATTGATAGTCGTGAATCCAAACCGTATCGCCGGGAGCTATTTTGTCAATAACACTTTGGCTAAATTTTTTATTTACCTT
This sequence comes from Flavobacteriaceae bacterium, assembly GCA_002698745.1. Classification (GTDB taxonomy): domain Bacteria; phylum Bacteroidota; class Bacteroidia; order Flavobacteriales; family Flavobacteriaceae; genus UBA7446. The sequence continues at coordinate 7,320 of PAAD01000009.1, read as the reverse complement.
GACATAGGTTTCCCAGTGCGACTCACTGAAATTTGAAATCTCTATAAAATAGTGAAAAAGTGGCCACAAACATTTATTGGCAAGTCCGTAATAGAAATTCTCTACCTCTTCTTTATACAAAAGAACTGGTGCGTAGTTGTTATCTTGAAGGTCTTTAGCTAGTGGAGTCCAAGCATCATGAGTTATTTCATCTATACCAATTCCTGGCCATCCAACCCACAAAGAATTCTCATACTCATGTACTGATTTCATTCCTGTTGCCAATCCACCACTCGTTGCGGTAAATTTAAAAGAATTTTCTACCTTAGATATTCTAATGGGAAGTCGATTTGAAACAATAATGTTCTTGGCCATTTACAATTTTAAGTAAATATTTAGAATTACAATTTATGTCAAAAAAAAATGGTGCGAAGCATTTGGACAGCCTAAATTTCGGTATAATTGGAAATTGCAAATCTGCAGCGCTGATAAATGAAGATTCTTCAATAGATTGGTGTTGTTTGCCACAATTTGATTCTCCATCTGTTTTTGGGAAAATTCTAGACGAAAATATCGGTGGGCAGTTTAAAATTTCCTGTAATGATGATTATACCATCTTACAGTTTTATATTGAAAACACAAGCATTCTTTGCACGCGTTTTTCCAACGGGTACGACGCTTTTGAAGTTATTGACTACATGCCGCGTTACAAAAAAGACGACAATGTCTATTATTCACCACCTGAAATTACTCGTATTCTAAAACACATTAAAGGAGCGCCAAAATACCGCGTTATTTATGACCCGCGATTGGAATATGCCGTTGGTGAAACTAAAAATTATGTGAAAAAGCATTTTCTTGTCAGTGTGGTGGACGACAAAAACTATGATACCCTGTTTTTATATACCAACTTAGACAAAAATGCCATTCTAAATGCAACAGAGCTAACGCTCACCAAAGATCACTTTATGAGTGTGTCTTACAATGAAAAGATTGAGACACCAACGTTAGATCACACACTTTTTGAGTTTGAACGCACCAAAGTCTATTGGTTAAACTGGTGTCATAAGACACCTTCGTTTAAACAGTATAACGAAGAAATATTGCGTAGCGCAATGACGCTAAAACTACTTACATTTGAAAAGACGGGTGCGGTATTGGCAGCTGCAACTACCTCCTTACCGGAAACCATAGGAGAAGTACGAAACTGGGACTACCGCTTTTGCTGGATTCGTGATGCATCCATGGTAATTAAGGTCATCGCAAAACTAGGGCACACTCAAATTGTCAAAAACTTTATCAGCTACATTATTGATTTGGTTCCCGATAAAAACGAAAAGTTGCAGATAATGTATGGAATCAGTGGAGAAAAAACACTGTCGGAAGAAACTCTAGAACACCTGAATGGCTATAAAGGCTCGAAGCCCGTGCGTATTGGGAATGCGGCTTACATCCAAAAGCAAAATGATATTTATGGTATTTTAATGGATGTTATTCACTATCAAATTGAAAGCTATACTCAAGACGATGAAAAGCACGAAGAGCTGTGGACAATTGTAAAGTCTATTGTTTGGGTTGTGCGAAAAAATTGGCAATTAGCAGATAAGGGGATTTGGGAATTTAGACACGAAGACCGCCATTTTACCTTTTCAAAGCTGTTGTGTTGGGTGGCCGTTGACCGGGCCATTGAAATTTCCAATCTTATTGAAGGGGGTAAATCAGCAGCCAAATGGGAGTCATTGCGGGAAGAAATCCACAGCGATATCATGAAAAACGCCTGGAATGAAGAAAAACAAGCCTTTACGCAGTCGTACCAATCCGAACACCTAGATGCTTCCGTTTTGCTGATGGAATACTATGGCTTTATCGAGGGCAAGGACCCCAAGTACGTCAAAACAGTAAAAGCCATAGAAAAAGAATTGATGCACAATGATCTTTTATATCGCTACAAAAACGAAGATGATTTCGGGCTGCCAAGCTCGTCGTTTACGGTTTGCACATTTTGGTTTATTAACAGCCTTTATAAAATTGGTGAAGAGGTTAAAGCCAAAGAGCTTTTTAACAAATTACTCGGTTACAGCAACCACTTAGGTTTGTTCAGTGAAGACATTGATTTTAACTCCAAACGACTGCTTGGGAATTTCCCTCAAGCCTATTCACACCTAGCACTTATTGACAATGCACTTAATTTTAATGAGCAGTTGAACAACTCTTAAAGCCCTGCCAATAAATTTCCAAGGCCGTCTTTAAACTGAAAGCCTTCTAAGGTGCGATATTTATTTAGCTTTTTATTTGCCTCAAGACCCCACAATAAAAACTCCATCATAAAAAACTGGTCTTCGGAAAGGCAATCTGCTTGGTGAGTTGACACAAGTTTTTTCAAATTGGGAACACCCATTAAAGTGTCGTGATAAACGTTGTCTGGAAGACTATCTTCCAAAAACAATTCGTTATCCCCATAAAACCACCCCAACAACTGATCATAAGGGCTTTCCTCGTCTTGCTTTTCAAGCTTTTTTATTTCTGGAAAATATGATGGAAATAAGCTTTTTACAGCTTGATTAATTAAGTGAAATGAAATCTGCTCTGCCCCTTCTTGCTCTCCTTCATAGACCAATTCTACTTTTCCATTTATAGCAGGGATAATTCCCAAAAAGTCAGACATCCTAATACAGGTTTTTTGCTCGCCAGAAAGCAGCATACGGCGCTCTGCAGTACTCATTAGGTTTTCATAAGCCGTAATACTCATACGAGCACTAACGCCACTTTTAGAATCTACATATTCACTTTTTCTAGCTTCAAAACCTATCTGCTCCAAAATATCACGTGCCAATTCAGGAACATGAATAGCCCGTTGCAATTTAATGTTGGTATGGATCTCCTGACGGGTTATGGCCTTTGCCGTTTCAAGGTTGTGCGGATAGTGTGTCAAAATTTGAGAACCAATACGATCTTTAAGCGGAGTTACTATACTTCCGCGGTTAGTATAATCTTCAGGATTGGCCGTAAAAACAAACTGGGTTTCAATAGGTAAACGAAGTTTAAACCCCCGGATTTGAATTTCTTTTTCTTGTAATATAGAAAAAAGTGCCACCTGAATCCGTGCTTGTAAGTCTGGCAATTCATTTAGGACAAATATGCATCGATGCGATCTAGGGATCATCCCGAAATGAATCACGCGCTCATCAGCATAGGACAGCTTAAGGGTGGCTGCTTTAATGGGATCAACATCGCCAATCAAATCAGCTACACTTACGTCTGGTGTGGCTAGTTTCTCAAAAAAGCGATCATCACGGTGCAACCAAGTGATGGGGGTATCATCTCCTTTTGTTTTAATAAGCGACTTAGCAAAATTACTTATAGGTGCCAAGGGGTCATCATTAATTTCAGAGCCCGACACTACAGGCACCCATTCGTCTAGTAATTGAGTGAGTTGTCGTGCCAGTCTTGTTTTGGCCTGTCCCCTTAACCCAAGTAAGTTGATGCTATGCCCCGACAGTAATGCGCGCTCTACGTCCGGAATAACCGTGTTTTTGTAACCCAGAAGTCCTTCAAATGTTGGCTCCCCACTTTGCATACGAGTTCTTAAGTTTTGTGCCAGCTCTTGTTGAATAGAAAGTGGTATGTAATCTGTTTTTTTTAGGGCGCCTAATGTATTACACTTTTTCATTTATCTCAATCTTTTTTTTCTGTTCTTTTCATAGTCCTCAAAAATCATTCCCCCTAAGCCCTTTAAGCCTGTAAAGAATGCCTTGCCTTTGTTGGCTTCTGTAAAATTGCGTATGAACTCTTTTAAATATAAATCTTGTGCAATCATAAATGTGGTGATGGGGATGTGAAGCTTTCTCGCCTGACGTGCCATGTTGTAACATTTATCAACTATGTGACCGTCTAACCCCATACTGTTCTTATAGTAACTTCCATCTGCGTTCTTAAGGCAGCTTGGTTTGCCATCTGTAACCATAAAAATTTGCTTATTACTGTTTTTTCTTCGACGTAATAAATCCATGGCTAATGAAAGGCCCGCAACAGTGTTGGTATGATAAGGACCTACTTGCAAGTAAGGAATATCTTTGAGTGCAATGGGCCATGCGTCATTTCCAAAAACTAGAATATCTAGGGTGTCTTTAGGGTATTGTGTAATGATAAACTCAGCCAGTGCCATAGCTACTTTTTTAGCTGGCGTAATACGATCCTCTCCATATAAAATCATGCTATGGCTTATGTCAATCATCAAAACAGTGCTCATTTGCGTATTGTAATAACTGTCCTCTACAACAAGGTCGTCATTATGCAAGGTAAAATCGTCTCCTGCAGTACGTATTTGAGCTTTACGTAGGCTTTCGGTCAAAGATATTTTTTCAAGTGGGTCGCCAAATTGATAGGATTTAAATTCTCCTGCGTCGTCTGCGCCCTGACCGTTCCTTATAATTTTGTGGTTTCCACTGCCTGCCTTTTTGAGCCTACCAAAAATTTGCTTTAAGGCGTGTTCGCGCAATAGCTTCTCTGTTTTGGCGGTGAGTGACATGCCTTCGCTATTACCCGTGCCATCTCCTTTTGGTTGTATATAAGCACGATTCAAGAGATCCTCTATAAAATCATCTATGGTATAAGCTGAGTTGGTTATGCCGTATTCCTTGTCCAATTCACGCAGCCAATCAATAGCTTCGTCAAAATCACCAGAAGTATGCGTAATCAATTCTTTGAAAATTTCAAAAAGACGTTCGAACGGAGTTTGGTTTTTGGATGTGTGTCGCGTAAATGTAATCCCAGAAGCGGACAAGTTTAATTTCATAGCGATGTAAATGTACTAAAATCATTCGCAATTTTAAACTGATTTGTTACAATAACTAAGCAATAACAAAAATGGTACCTTTGTGAAAATTGCTTATGAAAAATCTTGTTATTATTGGTCATCCTGACCAATCCTCTTTTTGCTATAATGGGATCTTTAAAACCATCGTTGAAAATCTAGAAAAAGCGGACGAAGACATCGAAATTATTGATCTCTACCGCGACAGTTTTACGCGTCCAAGAGATGCGGTAATTGGCAGATACAAAGAATTGGTTACTTGGTCTGATCGCATTTATTTTGTTTCTCCCGTCTGGTGGTTTAGACTTACGCCTAGAATGGAAATCTTTTTTGACGAAGTACTAACGCCTGGGTTTGCTTATCAGTTTGTCAACGTGACAAAACTATACGCCTATCCAAAGTCATTTTTAAGCGATAAAAAAGTGCGGACTTATGTAACGCATGGTGCGCCAGCGCTACCGGTAAAAACCCTATACGTCAACTCTGTAAAATTACGCTTAGTGATGGGTGTTTATTCTTTTGTTTTTGGGTGGAAGCTTGCGCTGTTTACCAAGACAAAACAATTTTGGTCAGTGCCTTTTGTTTCAGATAAAAAGCGGAAAAAATATTTAAGCGTTGTAAGTAAAGATGTACAGCGGGACATTAAAAAAAGAAAATAAACACTATGAAAAATACTACTATTATATTTATTTTAACTATGCTAAGTATTCATTATGTAACCGTGGCACAAGATACCGAAATACAACCCTATGAAGTTATCAAGAAAATTGATAGTATAGAAATTAGGTTTTACCCAAGTGCAACCTTGGTGCAAAGTAGCGGTGGTAACAATTTTGGTAAGCTATTCCGCTATATTTCGGGAAGCAACGAATCCGAACAAAAAATTGCCATGACGGCACCGGTTTATATGAACGAAGACAAATCAGAAATGGCTTTTGTGATGCCAATTGACATACATCAAAAAGGAGCACCTAAACCCATAGGTGAAAATGTGTCGCTACGCGTAACCGAGCCTCGCTATGTAGCTGCCATACGTTATGGGGGGTATACCAATACAAGCAAAGAAGCAAAACATACAAAGCGCCTTATGAAAACCCTTAAAGACAACAAAATAAAAGCTAATGGAACTGTCGAATATTTAGGCTATGATAGTCCATATAAATTTTATAACCGTCGCAATGAAGTCATGATAGAAATTAACTACAGCAAATAAAAATATATGCCCATTGAAGAAAAACTCAATGCTTGGTCGCATGGGTTAGGCGTTGGCTTGGGTATAACCGCATTAGTCTTGATGCTTTTGGGGGTAGACCAAACCAATCCCCATGGGCTGTTTAGCGTTATTGTTTATGGGCTATCTATCATCATTTTATTCTTGTCATCAACCTGTTATCACGCCATAAGATCAGGCAAGCGTAAACACTACTTTAGGGTTGCCGATCATATTAGTATCTACCTTCTCATTGCGGGTACTTATACGCCTGTGCTATTGATCGCAATTCCCAATGGCTTAGGTTGGATTCTGTTTTGGGTGGTGTGGGGCATTGCTGCCTTTGGGATGATATTGAAGCTTTTTTTTACGGGTAGGTTTGAGGGGTTTTCCACTTTTTTATACCTAGCCATGGGCTGGCTAGCAATTGTCCCCTATGCTGAGCTCACTATGGCACTAGACACCAAGGGCTTGGCGTTGCTTGTTGGTGGAGGTGTGGCTTACACGGTTGGCGTATTGTTCTATGTGATTGAAAAAATTCCATACAACCATTTTATATGGCACTTGTTTGTTTTAGGTGGGGCAAGCTGCCATTTTTTTATGGTTTATTTATATGTGATTTAAGATTTCAGGAGCAAGAAATACTTCAAACCATAAATACAATACTTAATCCCCTTCGTTTTTCTATTTTTACCAAAACCTTTAAATGAATATTCTCATACTTGGCAATGGCGGTAGAGAGCACACATTTTGTTGGAAGCTTTCACAAAGCGCGCAAGAACCCAATCTATTTATTGCGCCTGGAAATGCGGGCACCGCACAACTGGGTACCAACATTGACATCAATCCCACAGACCTTGAAGCTGTAGCAGCTGCTGTTAACAGCTATGCCATAGACCTTATTTTAGTAGGGCCGGAAGCACCCTTAGTAGCAGGGATTCACGACCACATTACCAACCATCCTAAACTGAGCCATATCCCTGTAATTGGCCCAAAAAAAGAGGCTGCACAACTCGAAGGAAGCAAGGCATACGCCAAGGCCTTTATGGAACGACACAATATTCCCACTGCACCTTACAAACAATTTGACATGCAATCGCTAAATGATGGATTGACGTATTTGGAAACCATCCCTGCGCCCTATGTACTGAAGGCCGATGGTCTTGCAGCAGGAAAAGGCGTACTTATCATCCATGAACTCGAAAAAGCAAAAACGGCACTTATCGATATGCTGGCCAACAAAAAATTTGGTGCAGCAAGCGAACAAGTGGTTATTGAGGGCTTTTTGGACGGCATTGAGCTTTCTTGTTTTGTCCTT
>PAAD01000008.1 GCA_002698745.1 Flavobacteriaceae bacterium | reverse complement strand
TGCCGATAGCATGGTGAATATATAGGCCTGCAAAGCGGCTACTAATAATTCGATCAAGGAGATAGCAAAAGCCAATAAAAAGGACAAGCTGCTACCTAACCAGTTGTTAAAAATAAACATAAGCCCAATAAGGCTCATCAATACAATATGTCCTGCCTGCATGTTGGCATACAAACGGATCAACAACGAAAAAGGTTTGATAATCACACCCAATAGCTCAATGGGCATTAGGAGAATTTTCATGGGAATTGGTACACCTGGCATCCAAAAGATATGCGCCCAATAGTTCTTGTTGGCGGTCAAATTAGTTAATAAAAAGGTAAGTAATGCTAATCCAAATGTGACAGCAATATTACCAGTGACATTAATCCCTAGTGGTGTGAGGCCCAAAAGGTTTAAAAACCAAATAAAGAAAAATACGGTAAGCAAAAAGCTCATGTAACGACCGTGGTGCTTTTCTCCAATATTGGGGATAGCAATATCGTCGCGGACATATAAAATTATAGGCTCAAAGAAGCGACCTATACCAAAAGCAATGCCTCCGTTTTTAGCATAAGATTGAGCTAAAGAGCGAAACAAGAAAAACATCAAAAATCCTGTAAATAGCATGGTAATAACGCTTTTGGTCATTGAAAGGTCAAGTGGTTTTTCGTTGACTGCATGGTGCGCATCATCATAGTTGATGGTACCCGCTTGATCAGTCTTATAAATTTTTCCATGGTAGAGTTTGTAGTGACTACTCCCTTTTGACACCACCGCCTTGCCATGGTTGAATTTTGCAGACGAAAACATTACAAGTCCGTTATCCCAAAGAATTACGGGAAGGCCGATATAGCCAATATATTTTTTTTTGTTTCCGTCTTTGTAGGAACCTAGATAGAAATCGTGAGAGTCTTTTAAGTGATGCTGTATATAAGCTTTGATTTCATCCTTTAGTGAAACTGTTTTTCCAGGGTCGTTGTCATTAGAAACGGCAAATGCGTGGGTTGCTAAAAGAAGCGTAAAAAATACAAGAATTGCTCTCTTCAATGGTTTTGATTTTAACTTGAAGTTTCGTTGAAAATTAAACGCCTCAAATGTACACTTTTAGCTAAAAGAAAAAAAGATAATATGTTGAAAAATTCAGCCGCCTTTAATTGTTTGAATGCTAGATAGGCTAAAAAAATTTTACAGCCTAAAAAAATAGAAGTTAAAGTTTATTTATATCGATTTAAAAATTTAATAAGACCGTAAATGTTAACTGCCAGTACCAACATAAGCAGCAAAAGGGTCATGGTTTTCCCAGTTTCCCAGCGTAAATCAAGCACTTTTCCACAAATAGATGCAAGATACAGGCTAACGCCCATTTGAACGGTCAGTCCAGAAAAGACTGCCCAAGTTTTAGGCGGTTTTTTCGGCTTTTTCATCAACCATTGACTTTACCGAGGCAGCTTTCATGCTACATTGTGCATTTAATGTGGCCCCAGATTCAACAGCAAGTTTACCAATAACGACTTGTCCCTCAACGATACCATCAGATTTAATAGTTAGCAAACCGTCTACAGAAAGGCTGCCATTGAAATTTCCAATAACATCTGCATAGCCACATTGTACTTCGCCATTAACAGTTCCTTCTTTGCCAATGACAACACGGCCTGAAGTATTTATTTTTCCATCCAAAGTCCCGTCTATACGGAAGTCAGATTTTGATTCAATTTCACCAATAATTTTAGTATTGGGCTCTACAAAATTGATTTTTACGTTATTCTTTGAGTCCATATTTTTTTGTTTTTTATTTGAAAACATGTCATTTAATTTTCCAGTTGTTCAAGGCGCTTACTAACAAATGCATTGCGATACTGGGAAGCCGAAATTACAATATTTTTGGATCCTAACAAACGAGGATTACTTTTACTTAAAATTGCTGCCATTTCATTTGCGCTTTTTAATGAAAGAAATCCGTGAATTACTAATGTTTCGACATCTCGATCAAATACATCAATAGATACACGCAACAAGTCTTCAATACCTTCCTCTCCTAACCAAGTGTCAAGCCACGCTTTATCCGCTTCTGATTGCTCACGATCTTCTAGAGTTCTGACAATAACAAGCTTTGCCTTTTCTCTTGCTCCCAATACTGAATCGTTATAAACCTCAAAACCATCAAGTTGCGCTTGAGCTTTTTGGGAGCCTTCAGTCTTTGGATAGCTTCGTACTAGTGAAGTCAAAGCTTTTTTATAGGCTTCTAAACCATCGAGTCTACCCAGGGCAGTAGCACGAAGCAATGCCCATGCGGCCTGCAGTTCTTTATCTCTAAGTCGTGGAATGAAGCGCTCACTTTCTTCAATCACTGCTTTAAATTCTTGGTTTTTAAATTTTTCTTTAGCAGCGCTTATTGCAGCTTGATTGTCTGTAAATGTTTGCGCTAAGACATCAGGGGTTTGTATTATTTTGGCATAATCACTTTCTGGATATTCCGCCAGTATTCGAGATCGCAATTCACTTTGTTCTGTGGGATTGTCGTTGTAAAGCTCATACATATGATATAGAGTCGGTGGAATATAATGCATAGCTGGATTGGCAGCCAAGAGCGAATTAAATCGGTCAATGGCAAAAGCCTTAATTAGAAACTGTTCTTTATAGGCTAAGCCCGCTTGATAGTAAGCTTCGTTCTGCAAAAGTTGCAAGCTATCGAGTGCTTCTGGTGGAGGAATTTGAGATAAATATGTTTCTGGATCCAAGGCAGAGTCTATGGTTTTAGCAACACCTTCAATTTCTACTGTTTCTTCTCCAGAAGCGATGCTTTTTTTTGGATCATACTTCCAATTATCAGCCAATGCAATATTTGTCCAGTTTTGTTGAAAGCGAAGTTTTCCATTTAACACTTGACGACTGTTATAAAAGTAAAAATCACCTATCATAGCAATGCTTTCAGCAGTTCCTTCTTTGGATTCAGCCTCAGCTTTTTCTTTGTCTGCAAGTATCTTTTCGATATAAGCATCCACAACGGCTTTTTGCGCTTCCTTAGGCATATTCATCAGCAGTATTAGGCTGTCGGTTTCTGTAATTGTTTTTTCATAGCGAATTATGTCATCGAGTTTTTTGAGTTGTCGCGTCACTTTTCTGAAACGTCGTGTACCTTCCTTAAGGTTCTGAAGGGTACTGTCTAAATAAGTCCCCGCCTTAACAAAAGCCACTTGGTCTAGGCGATTGAGCGCCAATTGCTCATATATCAATGACTTGAGATATGTATCATTTGTCTTGGTCTGAAGAGATGCATTTAGTTCAGTTTCTGCACTGACAGTGTCTGCCCCTTTAAGCAAGTAGGTTCCATAGAAATAGTGAATTTTGTCTCTAAATCTTCTATCCTCATCGCTCCGCAACAATCGCTTGTAGGCTTTTAGTGTTGCTTCATCTTTTGGGGTGTTGTTTTTGAGTTGTGCCAGACGGGCGTGAATCCACAATTCACGAGGCAGACGGCGGTTCAAGTCCAAAACGTACTGGTAGGCAACTATTGCAGAGTCGGCATAGTTTAGATCTTCATAGAGTTGTCCCAATAAATAGGCGTATCGTCCTCTTTTGTAGGCTGATTTTTCAGTATCAAAAGCCTTTCTTAATGGTTTAGTGGCTAAGCTATCTTTTTCTTCTTTCAAGAGTGCATCTGCTAGTGCCGCTTGACTTAATGCGTACTGTTCGTTGGTGAGTGACCCAGTGTAGGCAATATTGATTAGTTCTCGTGCTGCCCTCTCGTGCTGCCCTAAAGCTAAATAACTCTTTGATCGCCAGAGTTCCGCTTCAACAGCTAAATCATCTTTAGACATGTTTTTTAACAAATAAGTAAAAGCCTCAATAGCTTGAAGATATTTACCATTATAATATCGCGCTTTACCCAATAATAAATAAGCTCTTGCAATTTGATTGTTACGCTGTGCTCCTTTAATAAGCATGGAGTGTTTCTGTACTGTAAGGATGGCTTTATCTTGGGCGCGGTCAAAAAACTCGTTTGTTTTAACATCTTCAGATTCGTAAGCCACGGGTAAGATATAAGGGTCAACATAGAGGCGCAGCCAATAGTTGTCGTCATGATTTAACGTGATGTCCAAAAGCCCGTATCGCAAGGCTTCTTCACCATTGAATAGGGGGTTAAACTTAGAGTTTGTTTTGTGATAGAATCGGTTTATAGCAGTATTCTTTTTGGTAGAACACCCAACAGTGACCAAAATAATTATGCAAAAAAGAACAACTTTTCTCATGTTTTAGACCTATGATAAAAACTCAAAATATCAACTTTTAGTATATATAAACTACAGCTGCTCTTGAAAAAAAGTTTCTAGTTCTTTGAGTGTTTTGGATGATGTTTTTTCATCACGCACTATTTTTCCTTTATTGAGGACCACAATTCTGTCACAAACGTCGGTGATGTGTTGTAAGTCATGACTGGAGATTAGAAAGGTTTTTCCTGTTGAGCTAGCCTCTTGGTTTAACAGTTTTTTGAGGCGAATTTGTGTAGTTGGGTCTAAGTTGGCAAAAGGCTCGTCTAGAATAACCAAAGGTGTGTTGGACAAGAGCGTTCCAACAATGCCCACCTTTTTTTGATTTCCTTTAGACAGGTCACGTATATACTTTTTTTGACCCAATACTTCGCCGTGGAAAAAATCTTTGTAAGGTTCCAAAGCAGCTGTAATGACATCTTTTTTCATATTACGTAAGCCACCTACAAAATAAAAATACTCCTCAGGGGTAAGGTAGCCAATTAGGAATTGTTCATCCACAAAAGCAGAGGTATGGGTTTTCCAGCCCTCATCTTTTGAAACAATTATATCATTATTTTTAACCAAGCCAGTGGTTGGTTCAATTAAGTCTAAGATAAGACTAAAGAGGGTGGTTTTTCCGGCACCATTGTTACCAACTAGCCCAAAAGTCTGTCCGCTAGGAATGTTTAAAAGATCTATTTCGAGCACTGTTTGCTCCCCGTATTTTTTTGAAAGGAGGTTAATATTAATCATGTGTTTTTTTGTTTATATGAGCCAAGTGTTTGGTATTTTTCTTCTTGGTAAACTTTTTCAATCCAACTAAAAACAAGGTTTCTTAATGCAAACCCTAATACGCCTACTACACCGATGAGTATATAGCCCATAAGCTTGCTGTGTATCAAAGCCCCAATGTAAAAAATAAATACGGGTAGAAATAGTTTTGGTATCGATAGTAATACTGTTTTTAAATTAAAAGACTTTTTATCACCAAAGGCCTGCTGCATGGAGTTTAGGTCAATGGGTGTTCTTGTGTACGCGCCTGAAAGTAGTACCACATGGGCATTTATACCAATATTATAGATGCCTCCAGCTATGATTGCCAAGTAACTTTCCCAACTAAAAAAGATATAGAAACTTGCTAAAGGAATGCTCACTAAAGTACCCACAACGACTAACCACCACTTTGATCTTAAATATTCTTTGTAAGGAACGTTTTGTGTCATCATTAGCGGGTAGTAGCCACTGTCCCAACTTGGAACAAACTGACCGAAACTGAAAAGAAAACCCCCACTTACAAAAATCCCTACAAATACCTTTGTCACAGGATAGTCGTATATATCCATCATAAAAATAAGGCCATAAAATAAAAAGGCAAAGCCCATCCAAACGGCCATACGCGCACGTTTGTTACGTACAATTAATCGGATGTCATTTTTAAGAAAAAAAGATGTACGTCCAAAACCATCCAACCATCTAAGCTCGGTGGCGCGCTGCACTTCATTCTTAGGACGCATTTCATTGCTGTCCAAGTATAATTTCTTCAAAAAGTGCTTAAAGCTCCATCGGTATGAAAACAACATAAGTGTTACAGGCACCAAGGCCCAAAGGGGTTGGTGATAGGGCGCCATGAAGATAGGTTCTGAAAAGTCAGTAATGTCAAAAATCTCGTAATACTGTAAGCCAAATAAGCCTAACAAAACAACGGCCGCTATCAGCAACAACTTATCTTGGCTGTTGAGCAATACGTTTAAAAAATTGGTTGTTAGAATAAAAGAACCAATGCTTACTAACCAACTGATAACCCCCCAGAAGTTGTATTCTTCATTGAGGAGAATAAAGCCAAATGGAATAAAAAAGAACAGGTTAACAATGTTAAAAAAACTGATAACGCTTTTAGCCAGTCCAAAATGCACAATACTCTTTTTGGAGAAGGGCAAGGTCAATAAAGGCTGCACATGTACTATCGGCATTTTTTGAATAAAATAGCGGATCACGACCCAAAGCACAAAAGCATAAATCAAAAACCCACTTACTGTTGGTAAAGGATCCAAGCCAAAATCGTTTTGAATACCGAAAAACGCAATAAAAGCTAGTCCAGAAAAGACGAAAGCAAAATAGGCCCAAACAAATCCAATTAAGATTTTTTGCGCGAGTTTGGAAGCAACACCAGCAGCCCTAAAAAAAGACTTCCATTGGAGATAAAAAATTTTTTTAAACATATTAGAATGCAACCCAACAAATATAAATTTTTTAACCTTTAATTTTTATCTAATATTCCAAGTGCTAGTTCTATAGCGGCTTTAGGTTCAATTGTTCGCATGGCGTCTTCATATCCACGACGGATTTTGTTTCCATATACAGAACTTGGCAGGAACGGAAATAGCTGGCGATCTGCCGTTAGGGTACTAGTCTCTGTTTGCCCAAAAGGAGTAAAACCAAGACAAGGATGTGTGGCACCCCAAAGGCTAATAACAGGGACTCCGTAATTAGCAGCCAAGTGACCATTAGCAGAATCCATGGAAATCATCAAATCGAGTTGCGCGATAAGGCGCAACTCTGCATCAAAAGCATATACACTAGTTGCGTTTACCACATTTTTATAGGCCTTTGCCCAAACGTCTAATTGTGCACGTTCTTTACGTCCAAAACCAAATAAAATAACCTGATAGTCTTGTTGCAAAAAGGCAACGACCTTTTGCATTAGATCTAGCGGATATTGCTTGCCTTTGTGGGCAGCGAAAGGTGCTATACCAACCCACTTTTTACTTTGGTCTAGCTTTAACGCTTCTGTATTGGGACAAAGCGGTTTTGGTGGGAATTCATGGCTATCTAGAGAAATTGGAAAACCCAACCGCTCAAATACTTGGGCATATCGGTGAATTTGTGGAACCAATGGCACTAAGGTTTTTTGACGTGCTCTCGTAAGTTGTTTTTTTGCTTTTCGACTTTTGACAAGCACCGCTTTCCGTATCCAAAATTTTGGCGCGAAATAGCTGCGGAGTATTTTGGTGCGTAACACATTATGCAAATCAGCAATAGCATTGGGTTTTGCTGCCAGTAACGTTTTGTAGAGCAGGTAAAGCCCACCAATTCCTTTGTGCGCATCATTAAAATCAGGGCTGAGAACAGTCGTGTTGGGGAGTTCTTCGAAAATAGAGGCAAAGCGTTTTCGTGTCACCATCGTTATGTGCAATTCAGGATAGGTTTGAATCAGGCATCTCAACACAGGTAAACACATTGCTACGTCCCCCAAAGCCGAAAAACGAAGTACCAAGATGTTTTTCGCTGACATTAAGATCTTTTTTGGTACAGTACTGGATTTAGGGATTCGTCATTGTACATTTTCATTTGCTTGTAGACCTTCATGTACTTTTTACCAGCCGCCATGTCTAAGAGCAGTTGGTCAATAGCTGTGGACAAATCTGTTTTCTGCTCCATTAAAACAGTAAGTTTTGTAGCACAAGTGGCGCGGTGTTTGTCAGAGGCAGATGCGCGATTAGCCTCCTCTTGCATATGGTAGATTTTAAGTGACAAAATAGACAAGCGATCTATGGCCCAAGCCGGACTTTCAGTATTGATGGTAGCTCCTTCCTGATGCTCAACGTTGCTAAACTCTTGTAAAAAATAGCTGTCGATATACTCCACCATATCGGTACGTTCTTGGTTGGAAACATCAATTTTACGTTTCAGTTCTAGCGCAGCAACGGGGTCTATGTTAGGCTCGCGGATAAGATCTTCATAGTGCCACTGCAACGTGTCAATCCAATTTTTTCGGTATAATAAATGATCGAAACTTTTTGGCTCAAAAGGATTTTCAAAGGGTTGATCAACGCTGTTTAAAATGTGATATTCCGTGATACTTTTTTCAAAAATTCGAAATACGTGGGCGGTATTCATGGCAGTAAATATTTCCCAAATATAGCGCAAAATCTAAAAGCCCTCTTGCATTTGCATTGTGACAACTTTAGCTGTATTTTTGCAAAGCAAAATTAAAACTATGAAAGTTGTTTTTGAAGGAATTGCCTACCTGTTTGAAGAAGTTCTTTTTATTCCATTAAACATGCTTCGTGAGTTGGGCGCTAGCAATTGGTTTGCTGCCAATGCATTTAATTGGTTTTTCTTGATGATTGGTTTTGCGGGCTTGTTCTACTGGTTACGTCAGCTAAAAAAATTTAATGACAACAACGAAGAGGACTTCGACTCTACTTCCCACTCGTTTCTATAAATCGAATCCTAAATCTTTTCGGAAATACATATCTTTAAATGATATGTTTGATAGGCTGCTATATGCTTCTGTGAGCGCCTCTTGTACATCGGCGCCAAAGCCTGTAGATGCCAAGACCCTTCCGCCATTGGTTACAATTTGATTGCCAACCTTAGCAGTACCTGCTTGAAAAATGAGCCCATCGCCAGTCAACCCAGAAATGAACTCTCCTTTTTCGTAGGCTTCAGGATAACCACCTGCTACACTCACTACTGTTGCTGCAGCTTGGTCGTTGATTTGGAGTACCACTTCGTGCAAACGCTTTTCGCAAGTAGCCTGAAGCAGTACTGCCATATCGTTTTGGATACGCGGTAAAACCACTTGGGTTTCGGGATCACCCATGCGTACATTGTATTCAATCACAAAGGGATCGTCGCCCACGCGGATAAGACCAATAAACACAAAACCGATAAAATTAAGCTTATCTTTTTTAAGCCCTTGCATGGTGGGGGTTATGATGCGATCGTGGATTTTTTGTTTGAAAACAGCGTCATTAAATGGAACGGGAGAAACCGCGCCCATACCTCCAGTATTGAGTCCCGTATCGCCTTCACCTATGCGCTTGTAATCTTTGGCAAATGGAAAGGTTACATGACTTTCACCATCTGTAAGGACAAAACAAGAAAGCTCAATGCCGTCCAAAAAGCCCTCAATAACCACTTGTTCGCTTGCTGCACCAAATTTTTTGTTGGCC
>PAAD01000007.1 GCA_002698745.1 Flavobacteriaceae bacterium | reverse complement strand
TTTTAGAAAAAAAAGATCAGTTTAATTTATTTCTAAAATATGATTAGCGTCTTTGTTTCAATAACTTTATAAATTACAATACGCCATAATTGAAAAAAATTAATTTTCACCATTATTATTCCAAGATACAATCGAGCTGAGCAAATAAGTTGAGCTATTAAGTCTTGTTTTGGGAAAAATTATTCTAATTTCGAGCTCATTATTGTTGATGTCGGAAGCACTCATAGTAATAAAAAAACTATTATTTATTAAAAGACTTTAGAATAAAATATTCTTAAAAAAGAAGTGTTCTTTCATTTGAAAAAGAGTTATATGATTACAGAACTAATTATTTAACAGAAAGTCTTTTTGGTGATGAATTTTTTGTAATGCTTTTTGGGGTGAAAAGGGTTTTTAAAATTAAAGTACATATGATTTCGTATAGCTCGCTGCATGCTGCTTTAAATAAGAAAAAAACGCAATAAATATATTTTCAAAAGCATCTTTACGGCCGTTAACGGGCTGCTTACTAAAAGATTTTTGGCTATAATTAAACTTTTAATAATCCAGAAAACCTATTTTAATGACCCTTCAAAACAGGAAAGAAAGCTCTATATTATCAACCTTGGCCATCTGCGGCACTATGCTCTCCTTGCTCATTCCTGGAACAGAATTTATTTCTATTAAAAAAAGTGCTTCGCCTTTAGTTAAGATATAGTCCATTCTAACTATTCCTCTCATTCCTAATATTCCGTATATCTTTTTTGTTAAAGCTTTTATTTTGTTGGTTATTTCTTCACTCAGTTCTGCAGGGGTTATTTCCTTAGACTTTCCGTTGAATTTAGCATCGTAGTCAAAATATTCGTTCCCCGATATTATTTCTGTAATTGGAAGTGCTTTTATTCCTCGGCTGTCTCGATAGATTCCACAAGTAACTTCTCTGCCTACAATATTCTCTTCTACAATTACTTCGCTTCCGTGATTAAAAGCTTCTTTTATGGCTGGTAAAAACTCGCTTTCTTTTTTTACTTTTGTAACTCCAAAACTACTTCCGCCATCCGTTGGTTTTACAAAGCAAGGAAGCCCAACTTTTTTTAATTTTTTTTCCTCATCAATTATATCCTCTGGTTTAATTAGTGCAGCTTCTGGCACATTTATTCCAAAATTCTTAAGAAATTGATTGCAATGAAATTTCTGAAAAGTAAGGGCCGTAATTGCTGCAGAAGAAGTATTATAAGGAACGCCAACCATGTCTAAATACCCTTGGAGCTTTCCATCTTCACCAGGTGTTCCGTGAATTACTATAAAAGCATATTCAAAGTTATGTTTGAATCCGTTTTTAGTATAGCTAAAGTCATTTTTATCAATAGAATATCTTCCCTCTTCATCATAGGCAGTCCATTCCTTCTCATCAATTAGCACTCTGGTGGGGTTAAGCTTAGTTCTGTCCAGGTTGTCAAATACTGTCTTTGCACTTTTAATAGAAATAGCTTTTTCTTTGCTGTATCCCCCTTCTATAACCGCTACTTTTTTCATTGATTCAAATTTAATGTAGGTTATTTAAGTTTGAAAGTAATTCTCTTCTAATTATTAACCAAAGACTGTTACTCTAATTTTATCTTTGTAGAACAACCCTTTATTTATGAAAGTTAAAAAAATAGTCTTTGCCACAGGAAACCACAATAAATTAAAAGAAATTAAGTCTGCAATTAATAGTTTTGAAATTATTGGCCTAAAAGATTTAGGGATAACTGATGAAATTCCAGAAACAGAAAATACTTTAAAGAAGAACGCCCTACAAAAAGCCAAATATATTTACAACAAAACAGGTTTAGACTGCTTTTCAGATGACACAGGCTTAGAAATTGAAGCTTTGAATTACCGACCTGGTGTTTATTCTGCAATGTATGCTGGTGCTGATTGTAATGCGGAAAATAATATACTAAAGGTATTACAAGAACTAGAAGAATATACTAACCGAAAGGCGCAATTCAAAACTGTAATAGCTTTAATTTTACAGGGAAAAGAGTACTTTTTTGATGGGGTAGTGAGCGGGGTAATTTTAAAAGAAAAATCAGGAAAAGATGGTTTTGGGTACGATCCTATATTTAGACCTATTGGATATGAAGAATCTTTTGCTGAGATGACTATTGACCAAAAAAATGAAATTAGTCACAGAGGAATGGCTGTAAAAAAACTACTTCACTTTTTAGCTATCGTCTAAACTTTTTGAATCGTAAAACAACATAAGAGTTCCAAAAAAAGAAAAAATGGTTGCGCCAGCCTGTACCTCTAACATGTCATCTGACATAAAGGCAAAAAACATGAGTATTAGGTAAGGAATAAAAAACATGAAAATTTCTTTTTCCACTTTTAAAAAGCTGTAAACCAAGACAGAAACCCAAAAAATTGTCCCTAGTACTCCTAGGTTAATTGCTTGGGTAATAAACTGATTGTGCGCTAGCAGCTGATTGCTTTTTTTGAGGTTGGTATTTCTATTCTTGTAATGTGTTTTGTAATGTGTTTTTGCGCCACCTGGCCCATGTCCCAACAATGGTTGATTTAAAAAAATATCTAGTCCTGCCTTCCAAAAAACAACTCTTTGATTAATGGTCTGGTTGTTGGGGTCGCTATTTTTCTTTCTAGATTCCTGCTGATAAAGAAGAGATCTTACTCTTTTCTCAAAATTGTTGTACTTAACAAAGCTTGTTTCTCCATTTTCGATTTTTTGAATTTCATTTTGGGTTAATTTATTTAACCCGACAGAATCTTTGTTAAGTCCTTTGGAGGTTAAAAACCTAAAGAGAGTGGCCTTAATGGGTTGATTTTTTTTGTCTTTAGAGTTAAGACTAATTTTACTTTTTCTATTCCAAGCTCTCTCTAACTCTTTTTGGGCAATATTTTCCCAGAGATAGTAACCATTCTCTGTAGCGTTGTCTTGAAAGTCATGTTGGTATTTTTCACCTCCAATGCTGTGGGTTTGGAAAGATCTTTCTTTGTTTTTAATATGGTAAAAGTCGTTAAAAATCGCTGATGTATACAAGCCAACTAAAAAAAACAAGATTGTAATTCCTAGTATGTATGCTGTTTTAAATTTATTTTTGAATGAAAAAAGAAGTGAAGCCAAGAGAAAAAGAAGTGCGAAAGAAAGTCCTAAAATGGCTGTAATAGTTGCTAATTTAAATATTAAAAAAAACAACCAGAAAAAAAATACTAGCGCTAATACTTTGTTAATTAAATTTTTAAAGGCTAAGCTCAGAACAAGTATGGCTGAAAAAGACAATAACACAGAGTATCTAATGTGTGACATAAAAATAGAGGCGTCTCTTATGGTTCCTGAATCTTTTTTGGTGGGGAGGATATCTAAGCTGACTAGGAACACCCAAATGGTACTTACTAAAATTCCAATAAAAAAAGTTGTTATAATTAATCTCCACTCTCTTTTAGAAGGTCTAGTACAAGACCCTATAGTTAGGGGAAGTAGAAGAAGTGGTAATTTTATTCTAAGTACGTTTAGTCCAATTGTGGTATCCCTTGAAATAGGCAACCAAAAAAGTTCTATCAAAAAAAGTCCTGAGAAAATTATGGGTAAATATTTTTGGTCCTTTATTTTTTTCCATTTAAATTGAAAATCTAATTCTAAAAGCCAATTAAGCGTAAGTCCAATCAAAGAAAGACTCATTGGAAGCTTGCCCAGGCTTATACTGGCAGCCAGACAAGAAATAAAAAAAACATATACTTTTCTATGTATGGTACTTTTTAGCAATTAGTTAATGCCTAGTATTTGGTTGTATTTAGTGGTGTTTTGAAAAACCTCCACTGCTTGTTCCACGTAGGGGTCTTCCTTAATCGACGCTTCCATTCTTCCTTTTTGAAAATGTTTTCTAGAGATGATTTCATTTTCTAAGAAAAACCTTATCTCTTTATCGTGTTTCTTTAAGTCTTTAGAAAGGTCAATTTTAAAAATACTTTCCAGCAACTTAAAAACTTCCTCATTTTCTTCTACATATTTTTCCTTCTTCGCTATTTTTACAAACTCTTTTAGCTGTTGGCTAGACTCCGTTTGGTAATCCATTTTATTATTTAATGCATAGCGCATAAATGCACTATAGGTGGTGTCAGGCAACTCGAAAGATTCAGGAAAAAGAGAATCTTTTTTATAATAAATAATATTATCGTTAACAAAATCAAATATTACATCTTTTAAAAGAAGGTTTTGGGTAACAGCACTGAAGTATTGTGGTTCTATTTTTATGTCTGGCTCTATTCCTCTAGAGTCGTAAACTGTTCTTCCGTTTTTGGTTTTATACTTTTTAACTAGGCTGTCTTCTATCTTTTTAGAGCTTCCCTGGACAGTTGAATAATCTAGCTTTTGTATGCACCTTCCGCTTGGTGTATAGTATTTTGCAACTGTTAGTTTTATTTGTCCCCCAAAACTTACAGGCTTGGTTTGTTGTACCAGCCCTTTTCCAAAGCTTGTATTTCCTATAACTATCGCTTTGTCTAAATCCTGAAGACTTCCTGCAACTATTTCACTAGCAGATGCCGAGTATTCGTCTACTAAGACAACCAAAGAAAGTTCTTGAGCAATTGGCATGGCTTGTGTGATATAAGACCTGTTCATTTCTTTAATTCTGCTCTTGGTGCTTACCACTTCTTGGCCTTTTGGAATGAAAAAATTTACAATTTTTACTGCTTCATTTAACAGTCCTCCCCCATTAGATCTTAGGTCAATTATCAGGTTTTTTATATTCTCTTTTTGTAGTGAAGAAAGTGCTTTTTTAAATTCTACTGATGCAGTATTGGTAAAAGAGGTGAGCTTTATGATGCCGGTATTTGGATTAATTTTTTTATAAAAATTAAGAGCAGGAATTTGTATTTTTTCTCTTTTTATTAGCTTTTCTAGAGGTTGGTTTTTTCTATTAATTTTAAGTGTTATAACGGACTCCGCAGGGCCTTTAAGCAAGCTTCCTATTTCCTCTATTGTTTTGTTGCTAATGTCTATTTCGTCAATGGTCTTAATTTCATCTCCTGGAATTAATCCACTTTTTTCAGCAGGTGAATTTTCATACAGTTCGGAAATCAGCGTTTTATTATTTCTTTTTTTTATACTTGCTCCTATGCCTCCATATTCCCCAGTTGTGGTAAACCTAAAGTCTTCAATTTGAGCTTCCGAAATATAAACAGTGTAGGGGTCTAGGGATTTTAGCATTGCGTCTATTCCTTTTTTCATCACTCTTCCTGGTAGAATTTCGTCTACGTAATAGTTGTTAATTTTTTCATAAACTGAAGCTACTAACTTTAAATTCTTGCTTATTTCAAAATAGTCCTGGTCTATTTTCTGACTAGAGTTCATCAGGAAAACTATTGGCAAGAGAAATAGTACTTTTGTATTTTTAATCTTCATTATATATACTGAAAAGTGTTGTCATACTTTTTTTAATTTCTAAAAAGCTGGTTGGCGATTTAGATACATAGGTTAGGGCAATTGCTTTTGTAGGTTCTTGTAGAAACAACTCTAAATTATTAAAATATATTGCATGCATTTGCCTTTTAATTTTATTTCTCTCTACCGCCTTTGGAATTTGTTTTTTAGAAACAGTAAATAGAACTTTGTTTTTGTCAAAGGGCATAGCGACAAGGGTAAGGGGTTTAACAGTCTTTTTTGAACCCGTTTTAAATAACTTGGAAATAGCTTTTGGATTAGAAAGTATGTACGTTTTTCTAAGCATTTTAAAAACTGTGAGAAAAGGCTTTATCCTTGAGCTGCTTTTAAGTATTTGTCAATGGCCATTGTCATTGATGGCACGCCCTGCATTGGCGCTTTTATGTCTATTCTAAGGCCTGCATTTTCAGCTGCTTTTACAGTAGTTTGGCCAAAAACAGCAATTTTTGTTCCGTTTTGTTCAAAGTCAGGAAAGTTTTTCATCAGGGATTGTATTCCAGATGGACTGTAAAAAACAAGTATGTCGTATTTTACCTCTTCTAAATCTGAAAGGTCACTACAAACTGTTTTGTAAAGAGTGGTGTTTTTAAATTTGATTTGGTTCTCCTCCAGCTGATCGGGAATGTTTTTTCTTTGAATGTCAGAACATGGAACCAAATACCTCTCGGTATTGTGCTTTATAATAAGCTCCATTAAATCTTTAAAACTTTGTTTTCCATGGAAAATCTTTCTTTTTCTATAAACCACGTAGTTTTGTAAGTAGTAAGCAACTGCTTCAGAAACACAAAAGTACTTCATATGGTCAGGCACTGTAAACCTTGTTTGTTTGGCAATTCTAAAATAATGGTCAATGGCCATTCTAGAAGTAAAAATTACTGCAGAATAACTAGACATGTCTATTCTTTGTTGTCTAAAATCTTTTGGATCTACGCCTTCAACGTGAATAAAAGGCCTAAAGTCTACTTTCAGGGAGTATTTTTTGGCCAAATCGTGAAAAGGGTTTTTATTGCTTTTTGGTTTTGGCTGGGAAACTAGTATGGATTTAATATTCATTTTAACTACAATTTAGGTTAAATGCTAAATTTCTGTCAACTAATTAAATAACTAAAAATTAATACCGCTGGTACAATTTCAAGAGTGCAAAGGTAAAAAATTATGTGTAAAAATGAAACTGCCTCATTTTTGGCTGTACTTATCAAAATTACCAGTCTAATTATTAGATATAAAAAAACAATGCTAATCAGCCCCAGGTTTAAGTCTTGAACCAGTTGTAATGAAATTATTTTGTGGTAGGTTATTTTATAAATAGAGAAAGGAAGGGAAAGCCAGCCAAGGTGAATAACCATCACCACAAAGGAGGTGTGGTAGGTTTCGAGAAGTGTTTTGGTTTGAAAAATTATTTCCGAAATAAAAATTGTTGCTCTTTTTACAACAACAAGGCTAACAAATAAAATGATGATAAACACGTTTAAATTGTTTTTTTCTTCTAAAAAAATAAAAACACATATTACTTGTAATGTTATGGAAGTCCAAAATAATATGCTTACTATTTGATCTTGGGTGTTGTTAGAAACAACCTTGAACGCTGTTTTTTTTAAATGGGCTAAGGCTATGCTCTTTAAAAGAAAAGGTCGGTTTTTTATACAATAGCTAATTAAGATAGCCGATGTTGCTATTATAATTAAAAGGAAAAGTTGTTCGTTAAGTATTCTTTCTAAAAGAAACATCGCTGTTTTTTGATTACTAAAGAACCATAAAATTAAAATATTTAGTGATGTTTTTCTATTTTTGCAATTCTTAAATCTTTTAACATGTCCAAAGTCTTGCGCCATAATAAACTCAATCAGTTAGAAGCAGCAAAAAAAATTGCTGAAGAAGGCTTTGACAGAACTGTTTTGTCTTTTTACAAATATGTAAGAATTAAAGACCCTGAAAGAATAAGAAACCTCTTGTTTGAAGAGTGGGAAAGGCTGAAAGTTTTAGGAAGAGTTTATGTCGCAAAAGAAGGAATTAATGCGCAGGTTTCTGTTCCAGATTTTAACCTAGCGGCGTTTAAAACCTTGGTTAATGAAGTTCCGTGTTTTAAAGTTTTGGACTTCAAAGAGGCTATTGAAAAGAATAATTATTCCTTTTTTAAACTAACCATTAAGGTTAAAGATCAAATTGTTGCTGACGGATTAAAGCCTAGCGATTATGATGTTACAAGCCCTGGAAAACATGTTAATGCAAAAGAGTGGAATGAGCTAATGGACCAAGGAGCAATTGTCGTAGATATGCGAAACCATTACGAGAGTGAAGTTGGGCATTTTAACGGAGCCATACTCCCCGACTCTGTTACTTTTAAAGAAGAGTTGCCTTTAGTCAAAAAGATTCTATTAGGAAAGGAAAATGAAAAAGTGTTATTGTATTGTACTGGGGGAATTAGGTGTGAAAAAGCTTCTGCTTATTTAAAAAATGAGGGTTTTAATGGGGTACATCAGCTTTCTGGTGGAATTGTAAGATATGCCAAGCAGGTTAAAGAAAGTGGGTTAGAAAACAAATTTAAAGGGAAAAACTTTGTTTTTGACAATAGGCTTGGGGAAAGAGTGTCTAATGATATTATCAGTAATTGCCACCAATGCGGTCAAAAAAGTGATAACCATACCAATTGTGCCAATTTAAACTGTAATTTGCTTTTTATTCAGTGTAAGAATTGTAAGAAAAAAACAAAAAACTGTTGTTCTCCAACTTGCTTAGAAACCACCTTGCTTGGTGAAGAAGAACAAAAAATAATAAGGGCTAAAATAGAGAAAAAACCCATTTTTAATAACCACAGGAAAGTAGACTTAAGCTTAAATTTTAAAAAATAATTTATCCATGAACTTGTTTAACACTAGAAAAGAGCTTAACCTGCCTGAGTTTGCAGACACCATATTAAAAAGGTGGAAAGAAAACGAAACTTTTGAAAAAAGTATGACCCTAAGAAAGGGAGGGTCTTCTTTTGTCTTTTATGAGGGACCACCTTCTTCCAACGGACTTCCTGGAATTCACCATGTAATGGCGAGAACTATAAAAGATGTCTTTTGTAGGTTTAAAACACTGCAGGGTTATTATGTAAATAGAAAAGCTGGTTGGGACACCCACGGTCTTCCTGTAGAGTTAGGGGTAGAAAAAGAACTTGGTATTACCAAAGAGGACATTGGAAAAACAATTAGTATTGATCAGTACAACGATGCATGTAAAAAAGCCGTAATGCGCTATACTGACGTGTGGAACGACTTAACCGAAAAAATGGGCTATTGGGTGGACACTAAAAACCCATATGTTACCTATGAAAATAAATATATTGAGTCTGTTTGGTGGATACTTAAACAGGCATTTGAAAAAGACTTAATCTACAAGGGGTATACCGTTCAGCCTTATTCTCCTATGGCAGGAACCGGACTTAGCTCCCATGAAATAAACCAGCCTGGTTGCTATAAGAATGTTAAAGACACGTCTGTCACTGCACAGTTTAAATTAAAAAAAACACCGGCTTCTTTTGGGTTTTTTGATGAAAGTGTTTATTTACTAGCCTGGACAACTACTCCTTGGACATTGCCTTCCAATACTGCTTTAGCGGTTAACAAAACAGTAGACTATGTCTTGGTTAAGACAATCAATCAATATACCAAAGAACCAATTGTAGTTATTTTGGCTGAAAAACTTCTTAGTTCGGTTTTTTCTAGTCCTTATGTGCCTTTAGGCTCTGAATTAGACACTTCCAAAGAATATTCTTATGAGGTTGTTAAAACCATAAAGGGAATGGTTTTGGTAGGCCTATCTTACGAACAATTAATGCCTTTAGCCAAACCTTTTGAAAAGCCAGAAGATGCCTTTAAAATTATTCATGGGGATTTTGTTTCTACCGAAGATGGAACGGGAATTGTGCATATAGCTCCAACTTTTGGGGCAGACGATGCTAAGGTGGCGGCTGAGTCAGGAATTCCTTCTATGTTGGTAAAAAACAGCGAAGGAATGTTGGTTCCTTTGGTGAATTTAAAAGGAGAGTTTATTGATGGCCTTAAATATTTAAGCGGAAGGCCAGTTAAAGACGCGTACTACAAGGGCGAAGACAAAGGAAGAAAGTCTGTGGATGTTGAGATTGCAATTTCCCTGAAAGAAGAGAACAAGGCCTTCAGGGTGGAAAAATATGAGCACAGCTATCCTCACTGTTGGAGAACAGACAAGCCTGTTTTGTACTACCCATTAGATTCTTGGTTCATAAGAGTTTCTTCTTTTAAAAACAGTATGGTTAAGCTAAACAAGTCTATTAACTGGAAGCCTGAATCTACGGGAACTGGGCGATTTGGGAACTGGCTAGAAAACGCTAACGACTGGAACCTTTCAAGGTCACGGTTTTGGGGAATTCCTATTCCAATATGGAGAAGTGAAGATGGTAAGGATGTTTTGTGCATTGGCTCTGTGGAGGAATTGCAAAAAGAAATTGAATTTTCTTTAAAAAACGGCCATATGAAAAAAAACCCGTTAAGTGGTTTTGAAGCAAATAACTTTTCTAAAGAAAATTATGCGTTTTTTGATTTACACAAAAGTTTTGTAGATAAGGTCGTTCTTTGCTCCAAAGAAGGCAAGCCTCTTTATAGAGAAAACGACTTAATAGATGTTTGGTTTGACTCTGGGGCTATGCCTTTTGCCCAGTGGCACTACCCTTTTGAAAACAAAGAAATGATAGACGACAACAAATCTTTTCCTGCAGATTTTATCGCTGAGGGTGTGGATCAAACAAGGGGTTGGTTTTATACCCTTCATGCAATAGCAACAATGACAAAAGGCTCAGTAGCTTATAAAAATGTTGTTTCAAACGGCTTGGTTTTAGACAAGGCTGGACAAAAAATGTCTAAGCGCCTTGGTAATGCGGTAGACCCTTTCAAAACCTTAAAAAAATATGGTCCAGACGCAACAAGGTGGTATATGATTTCTAATGCCCAGCCATGGGACAATCTAAAGTTTGATTTGACGGGAATTGAAGAAGTAACAAGAAGGTTTTTTGGTACACTTTTTAACACTTACAGTTTTTTTGCTCTTTACGCCAACTTAGACCGCTTTCAATATAAAGAAGAAAGTCTTTCAAAAGAAACGAAGGAAATTGATCTTTGGATTCTTTCAAGGTTGTGCTCCTTAATCAAGTCTGTTAAGGTTTCTTACAACGACTATGAGCCAACCAGAGCGGCGAGATTGATTCAATCTTTCGTTATTGACGAGCTCAGCAACTGGTATGTTAGGTTGTGTAGAAAAAGGTTCTGGAAGGGAGAAATGAATGAGGACAAAAAAGCAGCCTATGAGACACTTTTTGTTTGTTTACAGAAGGTGAGTATTCTAATGTCTCCAATAGCGCCTTTCTACAGTGATTTACTTTATAGTGACTTATCCGCTAAAAAAGAATCTGTTCACTTGGCAGACTTTCCTTTATTTAGCCCAGAGCTTGTCAATGAGGGTTTAGAGTATAAAATGGGGTTGGCACAAAAAGTTTCTTCTCTTATACTTAGCTTAAGAAAGAAAACAAGAATAAAGGTCCGTCAACCACTTTTAAGAGTTTTAATTCCGTCTGTAGACGCTACTTTTGAAAGTGCGATTAATGATGTGAAAGCTATTATTCTTTCTGAAGTAAACATAAAGTCTATCAAATTTATTTCTCGAAACGACTCCTTATTAAAAAAGAAAGCAAAAGCTAATTTTAAAGTTCTTGGACCTAAATATGGCAAAGATATGAAGGCAATCGCTAGCGTGATAAGCACTTGGTCCAGTGAAGATGTCTCTTTGTTTGAAAAAGAGGGTAGAAAAGAAATTAGCCTCAGCTCTGGTGCTATTGTTGTTAATAATGAGGACATAGAAATAGTAACTGCTGATGTTCCTGGTTGGGAAATAGCAACCGCTGGAAATATTACTGTGGCTTTAGATGTGTCTATTAGTAAAGAGCTCCATGAGGAGGGGTTTGCGAGAGATTTTGTTAATAAAATTCAAAACCTTAGAAAAGAAATGAGTTTAGAGGTGAGTGATTTAGTTGTTGTTAAGGTTTTTTGTGGTCAAGAAGAACAAGAAGCTATTAAAAACAATTTAAATTATATTTGTTCCGAGACTTTAACGGATAGTTTAGATTTTGTTTCTAAATTAGAGGGAGATGAAATCGCTGAAGAAAGTGAGAGTTTTAAGTATTTAATTGAGAAGGTAAAATAATTATAGTCATGACTAAAGAAAAAAACAGATATGGAGATGCTGATCTTGAAGAGTTCAGGTCGATAATAGAAAGAAAGCTTGGCGAAGCCAGAGAAGATTTATTGATTCTTAAAGGCTCTCTTTCTCACAAAGATGACCACGGGACAGATGACACTGGGCGTTCTTTTAATATGATGGAAGACGGAGCAGAAACATTAATGAGAGAAGAAAATGCACAGCTTGCCTCTAGAACAGAAAAGTTTATAACAAACCTAGAGCATGCCCTTGTTCGAATAAACAACAAAACCTATGGTGTTTGTAGAAAAACAGGAAAGCTAATTAGCAAAGCAAGGCTAAAGCTTGTTCCTCATGCAACACTTAGCATTGAGGCAAAAAAGGCTGAAAACTAGCGAATATTGATTAAAAAATATTTTCCATTATTTATTGTTTTGGGGGTGCTTTTCCTAGACCAATCTCTAAAGATTTGGGTAAAGACCAACTATAGCTTGGGCGAAAATATTTTTGACCTAGGCATTCTTCGATTTGATTTTGTAGAAAACCCTGGCATGGCTTTCGGCTTGTCCTTTGGCGGCTTGGCGAGCAAGTATATTCTAGGGGTTTTTAGGATGGTTGCTATTTTTTTTATTGGAAAATATATTCTTGTTTTAATAAAGAATAAAGCAAACCAGGTTTTTATAGTGCTGGTTTGTTTTATTTTTTCTGGTGCCCTTGGAAATATTATTGACAACTTATTTTATGGTCTTGTTTTCAGCTCTGGAACCTCGTGGAATAACGAGATAGAATATTGGGTGGGGTATTCTGGCGTTTCTAACTTTTTTAATGGCGGTTACGGGGGTTTTTTAGAGGGTTGTGTAGTGGATATGATACATTTGGAAGTTTATTGGCCTTCTTGGGTTCCTTTTGGTTTTGCAGAAAAAGAAATTTTTCCTCCAGTCTTTAATGTTGCTGACACATGCATATCGTCTAGTGTGATTTTAATACTAGTGTTTTACAAAAGGCTGGTCAGAAAAGAAGATTTGAATTTTGGGAGTGTTTTAAAAAATAACTCTGTTTAAAGAACAATATTTACTATTTTTCCTAGAACCACTATTGTTTTTTTTGGTTTTTTTCCTTCCAGATATTTTAGCGTTTTTTCGTTTTTTAGCACCTCTTTTTCTATTTCTTCCTTACTAATGTTTGCGGGTAGTTCCAAAATAAATCTCTTTTTTCCATTGAAAGAAACTGGGTACTTGTGACTGTTTTCCACAAGATATTTTGGGTTGTGTTTAGGAAATTTAGCAAAGGAAATACTTTCTTTGTTTCCTAGTTTTTGCCAAAGCTCTTCACAAATATGTGGTGCATATGGAGAAATTATTAAGCAAAGGTCTGAAAGAATCGCTTTTTTATTGCATTTTAAAGCGCTTAATTCGTTGACACAGATCATAAAATTAGACACGGGGGTATTAAAAGAATACCGCTCTAGGTCTTCTTGTGTGTTTTTTATTGCTTTGTGAATAGACTTTAGCTCTTCTTTTGTTGGTTCTTGGTCAGAAATATTAAGCTTATTGTTTTCATGAAAAAGCCTCCATAGTTTTTTTAAAAACCCTTCAACACCTGTTATCCCTTGAACATCCCATGGTTTGTGTTGTTCCAGCGGCCCTAAAAACATTTCATAACAACGAAGGGTGTCTGCCCCAAACTTTTCTATAAGAGCGTCTGGTGTTTGAACGTTGTATTTGGATTTGGACATTTTTTCTACTTCCCCAGGACATATAAATTTTTCGTTTTCTAAAACAAATTCAGCGTTGTTAAGTTCCTTTCTTGAGTTTTTAAATGCTTTCACGTTTAGTTCATGGCCACTAACTAGGCTTATGTCTACGTGTATTTTTGAAACATGCGTTTGTAGGGAATCATAAAGAAGGGTTATTGTTTTTTTGTTTGCGGTGTATAGGCTGGTTTTTTTAAGCTTTTCTTTGAATTGTTCTACGCTATCTCCCTTTCTTTTATCTTGTTCTTCTACAAAAGACTTTGAAAAATAAATTGGATTAGGTAGGTTTTTTACTTCGCTTTTAAGCTTATAAACAAACCGTGAGTTTCCTTGAATCATCCCTTGGTTAATCAACTTTTTGAATGGCTCATTAAAAGGAACGTAGTCTAAGTCATATAGTATTTTTGTCCAAAACCTAGAATACAAAAGATGTCCTGTTGCGTGTTCTGCGCCACCTATGTATAAGTCTACA
>PAAD01000006.1 GCA_002698745.1 Flavobacteriaceae bacterium | reverse complement strand
TGGATTTACGTCCAAAAGCAAGTCCCATTCCCATGGTTGCCCACGCCACATAAATCATGGATTCATAGGCATCACTCCAAGGAGCGTGACCCGAAATATACCAACGGGCAGCCAATCCAGCGGTGTGTAGCACAAAAAGGATTGATATGACCGCTACAAAAAAGGCAACAACACCACGTAATAAACGTATGTCATAAAGCATCTGGGCAATCAATACAAAGAACATCAAGGTTCCGGCATACATATACCAACTAAACAGACGCTTAAAAATATCGTATTTGTTGTAGTAGAGCTCCGCCTTTATTTGATCCTCAGTAGGCATAACTTCTGCACCATATTTCTTTTGATAGCCCTTTAAACTCTCTAGCAACTGATCGGCTTGCGTGTAATCTTGTGTGGCTTTGCCCTGTCTCAACGAAGTCAGATACAAAGGCAATACGTTGTTCACGTAGAGCGAATCTACGCCTTCAAAACGTATCTCATTTACTTCAGCGGGAGAAACCCAACGGTTGTTTTCGTCATTCGGTACTGGAAAGATGCGCAATACCTTTCCTTCCAAAGCTGAGAAAAGCAAATTCACTTTTCGATCTGTTTCAATAAAATCCTTTTGAAACTGATTGGGGGTTGCAGCTTTATAAGCGCCCTCTAAGTAAGGAGCCAGCTTGTAATTTCCCTGTGTGTCAAAAAAGTTTGCGAAAGAAGCGTATTTGGCTTTTTTATCTACACCAACAAGTGTTCGAATGCTGTCATTACCACGTTTCAAATACACAAAAGGAACTTGATACCAAATAATTGGGTTTTGGGTAATGGACAATAATACTTGGTTGGCATCTAAAGATTTGTAGTGATCAGACTTACTGACCTTACGTACCAATTCAGAAGCAAAAGTATTGGCAGGCTTCATACGCCCCCCTTGATCTTGTATGATTAGTTCGCCAAATTTAGCTGCCTCATCGTTATCAATAGCATCGGCTTGCAACACCGAGTCAATTGCAAAATTGGGTGGCCTATGCTGATGCTGAGCAAAAGCTAGAGCGGAACTCAAAAAGAGTGTAAAAGTCAATGCGGCTTTTTTGATGCGAATGTCCTCCAATGTTTTAGCAAGCTTCTTAAAACGAGTTTTTCCAAAAAACATCAAGCCCAACAAGCCGATATAAAGCAAGAAATAACCTGCATAAGTTACAGCTGTACCCAATGCATCATGGTTTACCGATAGTACCGTTCCCTTTTCATCTGGATCAAAAGATGCCTGAAAAAAGCGATAGCCTTTGTGATTGAGAATGTGGTTCATATAAATATCGTGGTCAAAAGTAGGGTCATCCAACACAGTTACCTTGCTCATAAAGCTACTATAACTTTTTTCTGTACCCGGATACTTTTCAGCGATGAAATCATTGAGCTTAATGGCAAACGGGAGTTCAACTTGCTTTGAACCATAAGTAACCCAAAATTCTAGTCCGCCAAGTTGAATTTGAACAGGTGGATTAGCAATGCCCTTAGCGCCTAAAACGGTTACTTGCTCTTGGGCACCATTTGCAGTCAATTGTATGGTTAGGGCATCCTGTATGGCGGCTTCCTTATCTTCAACAGGCACTATTTGATAGGAACCAATCATGGCAGAGTCTGGAAAGACAAACTGCATTCCGGCGGCACTGTAGAGTGTTCGCAACATCAGGGGCTGGGATGCATTAGCAAGTAGACTTCCTTGCTGCTGGTCGGCCATGCGAAGATAAGTACCTTCAAAAGGGGACTGAATACTATAATTGTTCTCTTCGTCTAGCGTAATATTTATTGCGCCGTCGGTATAGGCATTAAAGGCAAAAAGTATGTTGTGAATATTGGACACCTCACCCATTTTAAGAAAATGATCGTGTCGATTCCCATCGCCTGCTTCAACAATCTTGAGATACATATCACCATTGATATCCTCAACCATTGTTTCTTCTGCACCATTTATAAAGTTAACATAAGAAACAGAAATGGGTATACCATTAAAATCATTCTTCCAGTTAAAGGAATTGTTATAAGCCTCGGCAAATAAGAGGTCGTCTTCGAGTAATTTTCTTCGAGGTAGCCCGTCTATCTCGCCATCAACAAATACAGATAAATATGTTTTTTCAGACAAATATTGTTGGGTAGTCTCACCCTCTCTAATGGGCATAACACCTTCAAAACCAATATATCGCGTTATACCAGCCCCTAAAATGATAAGTATCCACGACAAGTGCAATAACAATAATGGCCATTTTTCCCATCTCAAAAGCCGGTATCTTTTGATGTTACCCATAAAATTAACAATGAAAAAAATCATCATCAGTTCGAACCACCAAGCGTTGTAAATCCAAATGCGTGCCGTGGTCGTATTGTGAGCGCTCTCCACAAAAGTTCCAACTGCCATAGCGATTGAAAATGCAATAAAAAGCATGGCTGTTAAACGAGTAGAAAACAAAAAAGAAAGCAAACGAGTTGCTTGGTTCATAGCAAATTTTTTACAAAATTAAGTAATTGGCTATGAACCACCTACCATCTAAAAGAAGAATTTATTTCTTTAACCAATTGTTGGCAAAATCACAAAATTGGTTATCACGATTTACGCTAATATAAGTATCTGCAATTTTTTCAGTCATCCATTCTTGAATAACCTTAAGTTGCTTTTGTTTTAAAGCTAAATCTTTGATACGAACATAGTCTTGAGCATAATCAGCAACGTGTTCATTAAACCGATTGGTGACCATAACAATCTTATATGTTTTATTCCCTGACCGTTCCTGCTCGAATAAAGGGATGGAAATTTCATTTTCCTCAAGCTTTAATATTTGACTGTAAAGCTGCGGGTCAAGTTTTGTTAGTTCGAATCGAGTATCTCCTGTTGCAGGGTTGATCAAGACACCACCATTAGCGCGTGTAATTTGGTCGTCGGAAAATTCACGAGCGGCGTTGGCAAAACTAATTTCGCCATCGTCTATACGTTTCTTAATAAGTTTAAGTTGATTTTGTGCATCTCCCAAAGCAGCATTTGATACAGCGGGTACGAGCAAAACATGACGAACATCTAACATACGACCACGAATTTTATCCACCATTACAATGTGCCAACCAAAATCGGTTTTAAATGGTTGGGATATTTCTCCTTCTTGCAAACGATAAGCTTGCTCACGAAACTCCTTTACCATTTGTGGACGCTTTCTATCAAGAGTGTAACGTCCTCCTTTAGAGCGTGAACCAGGATCTTGAGAATATAATATTGCTTTAGATGAAAAGGAGGAGCCGTTTTCAAGTACATCATTGCGCATGGTTTCGAGTTGTTCTACAATACGTTTCTCTTCATCTTGAGAAACCTTTGGCTTAATAACAATCTGTGCTACTTCAAGCTCAGAGCCAAAAATGGGCAATTCTTCTTTAGGAATAGAGTTGAAAAAAACTTTTACCTCGTCTGGTGTGATTTCAACGTCCTCAACAATTTTTGATTGCATGCGTTGTGAAAGCTGTTGTATACGATTAACTTCAAATAAATCAGCTTTAAAACTTTGTTCATCTTTCTTTTTATAGAATTCTAAGACTTTTTCAATGTCACCAAATTGACTAACAAAATACTCAATTGTTTGCTCAACATAATTATTTATATCGTCATCGCTAACCTCAATACTGTCTTGCTCAGCATGATGGGCGTACAACTTGTCTTCCATCAATTTACCCAACAAATTACAACGCGATACTTCTGCAGTTGAAACGCCTTGAGATTCGAGTTCTATATAGGCCTTATCCACATCTGACTCTAGAATAACATAATCACCAACAACTCCAGAAACACCATCAATTTTGAGTCGCTGTTTAGTCGAAATTGAATCTTGAGAAATACCAAGTAGACCAATCATCAAACAACATAATGTTACTATTTTATTCATAGATCTCGAGCGTTTTGTTTTTAATGGCTTCTTCTAATATATCATTCTCAAACTGTCGCATGGTTTCAAGCTTTCGTTTGTTTAATAAAATATGTTTCAAAGTTGGAGTTATGTGAGATAAAGGTGCTATTTCATTTC
Organism: Flavobacteriaceae bacterium; assembly: GCA_002698745.1. Taxonomy (GTDB): domain Bacteria; phylum Bacteroidota; class Bacteroidia; order Flavobacteriales; family Flavobacteriaceae; genus UBA7446. Next base: position 14,424 of record PAAD01000006.1, on the reverse strand, counting down.
TACGTCGAAGTTCTTCAACAAAAACCAAATATAAGTCTATTGAGTCTTCTATTTCAAAAAAACGTTTACTTTTTAGATAGCGTTCATATTCCTTAGGTGAAGACATGTTTATACGATTAAAAAAAGCTTGTGGTCTAAACCAAACACTGTCGTTTAGATATGCACTGTTAAATTGAAGTGAGATAGAGTCTAAAAAATTGCGATCGGTTTCATTAAACCTCTTCATTGCTCTACTTACACTCACTTTATTAAAGTTAGCCAGTGGAAGTTGAACATAGCGTCCCCTGATCAAGTCTTGGTGAAGTTTAAAGTTTTGCTTATTATCATTGTAATATGTTTCAATTTCATCAGAAGTTACCAAGGTATCCATCCGAGTTTTAAGCCACTCCTCTTGATAGGTTTTTATAAACAAATCATTTCGATATTGTTGTATTAAGTTTTCTAAATAAACCTGCTGGGAAGGGTTTAAGTTAAAAACAGCTTTTTCCAGTAGCAACTGCTCTTTGATCCATTTATCTATATAGTTTTTGGACATGGAAACACTATCGGAAAAAGACAAGTTTGCTCTAATATTATGGTTTACTTCAGATAAATACAAGTAGTGATTATTTACTCGTGCAATAACTTTATCAGATGACACTTCTTTTAGCTGACAAGAACACACTAATAGTATAATTAGTAAGAAAGAGAAACGCATAGTTATCTTGAGTAGTTTGGGGCCTCTTTTGTTATCTGAACATTATGTGGATGACTTTCTTTAATTCCCGATGCTGTAATTTGCACAAATCGTGCGGTTTCTTTTAGTGTGGCAATATCCTTTGAACCGCAATAGCCCATTCCAGCACGCAAACCACCAACAAACTGATGAATGCTTTCATTGAGCTCTCCTTTATAAGGTACACGTCCAACAATACCTTCTGGAACTAATTTTTTTATGTCATCTTCAACATCTTGAAAATAACGGTCTTTACTTCCTTTTTTCATGGCTTCCACAGAACCCATTCCACGGTAGGTTTTAAACTTACGGCCTTCATAAATTACTGTCTCGCCTGGAGATTCTTTTGTTCCCGCAAGCAAAGAGCCCAACATAACGCAATCGGCACCGGCAGCAATTGCCTTAACAATATCCCCAGTATAACGCACCCCGCCGTCAGCAATAAGTGGTACACCTGAACCAGCCAATACGGATGACACTTCTAAAACAGCAGAAAGTTGTGGGTAACCAACTCCAGCAATGATACGTGTAGTACAAATTGAGCCTGGACCTATACCAACTTTTACTCCATCTGCACCTACTTCAAGTAAATAGGCTGCAGCTTCGGAAGTAGCTATATTCCCAACAACTACATCAATTTTTGGAAAGTTCTTTTTAACTTTTTTAAGTACAGCAACAACCCCTTTGGAATGTCCGTGAGCTGTATCTATAACAATGGCATCCACACCAGCATTTGAAAGAGCTTTAACACGATTCATAACATCGGCTGTTACACCAACAGCTGCTGCGACCATTAATCTTCCATAAGCATCTTTATTAGCTTGTGGTGAAATGGCTACTCTAGTAATATCTCTAAAGGTTATTAAACCAATCAGCTTGTTATCTTTATCAACAACAGGAAGCTTTTCAATCTTATGGGCTTGAAGTACTTGCTCAGCCTGTGTCATTGAAATTCCCTCTGATGCAGTAACTAAGTTTTCAGATGTCATTACTTCCATAATTGGTCTGCCTTCGTTTTTTTCAAAACGTAAATCACGATTGGTGACTATACCTATTAAAATTCCAGCGTCATCAACAATTGGAATACCACCGATTCGATATTCATTCATAATTTTATTGGCGTCGGAAACCAATGCAGTTGTGGGTAAAGTGACCGGGTCTATTATCATTCCAGATTGAGATCGCTTTACTTTACGAACCTTATCTGCCTGATCATCAATAGTCATATTCTTGTGCAGTACACCAATTCCACCTTCTCTAGCCATGGCAATTGCCATTTGACTTTCTGTAACGGTATCCATAGCAGCAGATACTACAGGCACATTAAGCGATATGTTTCGTGAAAATTTTGAAGTAATGTTTACTTCCCTTGGAAGAATTTCAGAGTAGGCAGGTACCAAAAGAACATCATCGTATGTTAAACCTCTACTACTAATTTTATTGGGAAAAGACTCCATGGCAACGCTTTAATAATGTTGCACGCAAATATACAAAATATAACAAGCTCATATTTATATTTATTTATTCTAATTATAAATTACTAGTAATGAGTGCTTTACATATTTTATTGTTTTATTTTTGAAACAAATAATAAAATTATGGAAAATCTAACTGCAAGTAATAGTTGTGTAAATTGCTCTAATATCAATGAGCAAAAAAAGTGTAATATCCACCAGGTAATTGTCAGTGAAAAGTTCACCTGTGAAGAATTTTCTCTTAGTGGCGATTAATTCTTAATCAATTTAGTATTCTGCTTTTCAAAATACTGCTAGGGATTGAACATTCTTTCTTCTTGCCAAAAAAGGTATATCGAGTTTTAGCCACTATGTCATATAATATGTTTGCAAAGTATAGTGGAATCAAATTAAATATAGACATCACAAATTTGTTATACTGAATTCTTTCTAAACAAATATTTATTGCCTCTGTTTTGACATAGGTCTTTGAATTATTATCGATAACAAATACAGTATCAATAAGCTTTATTTCAGGATAATTTTCAATTAAGAAATTACTTTCGAAAGTGGTATAAAATATTTTGTTGTGTGTATCTCGCTTAGCTAACCAACTTGCAAAATTACTACACATAACACAGTAGCCATCAAAAACTACTACTATATTTTCCTTGTTAATTTTCAAAATAACCCTCACATTCCTTTTTGAAGTTAATTAAATCTTTGCGATTAAAATCTATATAAACGGTTTCACCTTTATCAAAATGTTGAGATGAATTAAACATTAAATCTTCATCAAAAAGCTTTCCGTTTATTTTGTATAAACTCTTGTTGAAAACAGAAGCGTTAATTACAACTGGGTATTTTGATTTTTTAACCAATCTTACATTTTCTGGTCTTAAATAATATATTGTATTATCTATAACTACTTTATTCAAGTCGCCCATTAATTCTGCACAATAACAATTTGATGGATTACAGTACGTATTTACTGGGCTATCAAATTGTTGAAGTGTTGCTGCCTTAAATATCAAAATTTTATCTGAATAATGGAACAAATTATTGGTATCATGCGTGACTAAAATAGTAGTAATTTCATATTTTTTTATTGTTAGAAGAATTTCATTAATTATTTGAGATTTGATATTCTTATCTAAATTATTAAATGGTTCGTCAAGAAGAAGTAGTTTTGGTTTTCTTAAAATAGCTCTTGCTATACTAGCCCTTTGTTTTTCACCGCCAGAAAGCTGATGTGGATATTTCTCAAGTAGGCTATCTAGCTTTGAAACTTTAATAATTCTATCAAATTCGACTTGATCAAAACCTTTGAGGTTAAATAGGATATTTTGCTTCAAGTTTAAATGTGGGAATAGTGGATAATCCTGAAAAACAAATCCAACGTCTCTCTTCTGTGGTTCAACAAAAGTATACTCATTATTTAAAATCAATCCGTCCAAAACGATTTTTCCAGACTCAATTTTATCAAGACCGGAAAGACAATTTAAAAAAGTAGTCTTTCCAGCACCACTATCTCCAACAAATGAAAGGATTTCACCTTTTTCCAACGAAAAGGATAAATTTTTTAATATTGGCTTTTTATCAAAATATTTAGATATGTTATTAACTTCTAAATACATCTAATTGTGATTTATTCTTTTTACAATAAACAGAGATACGGAACAGACAAAAATTATAATTAGTGAATAGACACTAGATAGATCAACCATTTCTTCAACAGCAAATTCGTATGTTTTTGTCGCTAAAGTATCAAAATTAAATGGCCTTAGTATAAGTGTCATAGGCAACTCTTTCATCAGATCTACAAAACAAAGTAAAAAAGCAGTTAGCAATGCAAATTTATTTAGCGGCAAATATAGTTTCTTAGCAAGACCTAAATTACCTAAACCCAGATTCTTTGCAGATTCAGATAAATTATCTGGCATCTTATCAATACTAGATTTGATAGGAGATTTCCCAACCGCCATAAATCGAATGAAATATGCATGAATTAACAGAAAAAAAGTACCTATTAATGAAATAGAAGTAATATTATTTTTTATTTGACTTGACATTATAATTAAAGATAACGCTAAAACTGCGCCTGGCATAGCATATCCGATAGAAGAAAATATATTTAATGTTTTTGAGGCTCTTGCTTTATACTCTTTATCAACAAATAAGATGTAAAATAATACCAAAACAATTAATAAACTTGATAATAGAGACAATGATATTGAATTAAATGCTAGAGATAAAGTATCAATAAAATTAAAACTTAAAATATTATCAATTGCATTTTTTAATATAAAAATAAATGGAAAAATAAAACCAAAAAGTATGGGGATTATACAAAATAAAATAGGCTTGGTTGCGGATATTGTCTTTTTAAAAGTATAATCTAGTTGTGTGTTTTCTTTGTAATTAATTTTTGTTTTTGCATTGTACATTTGTTCAAAAACATACAATGTCATAACAGTAATAAGTAATACAACGGAAAGACCAACTGCGGCACCCACATCGTTTAAAGAATACCATGTTTTAAAAATTTCGGTAGTGAATGTGTTTACTCCAAAGTATTTGGTTGCGCCATATTCGTTAAGAACTTCCATACTTACCAAAAAAACAGCAGAAAGAATTGCAGGGGTAGATAAAGGTAATACAACCTTGAAAAAGGTATTTAAAGCATTTAATCCAAGCATTTTAGACAAATGGATATAACTCTGGCCAATCAGTGTAAATGATATTCTGGAAGCCGCATAGACATAAGGAAACAATGAAAATCCAAGAACACAGCCTAAAACCTCAATTGTCAAGTAATCCATGTTGAAAAATGGAGATAAAGCAGGAATATAATTCCTTAAAAATAGCTGAAAAGGACCAGTAAAACTTAAAATTTCTCCATAAGAAAAAGCCATAATATACGTAGGTATGGCTAAAGGTAAGTACATTAGAAAATCAACCAGGGTTTTGAACTTAAAGTTATATAACGAAACAAACCAAGCAGGAAATAGTCCAAATATTATGGATGTAAAAACCGTTATAGTGAGCAAGTAAAATGTATTTAATCCAGAATTAATAAAAACATCAGGCTTTTTAAGAATTGTGATTATTGGATTAACCTCAAGGTTATATAAAACCAATGATAGTATTGGTAATACTATTAAAAGTATTACCAGGCATAATACTAGTTTACCCCCAATTTTCATAAATAATTATTTCCAATTTGTTGTTTCAAACACTTCAATGGCATCTTTTCGGAAAATTCCAAGGTTGTTTAAATCAAGTGAATCTATTCTAAAATCACCCCATTTTTGAACGATTTCAGATGGCATAACATTTTTATTAACTGAATACTCGTAGCTGTTTCTAACATAAGTTTTTTGTGCTTCTTCACTCAATAAATAATTGATTAGTTTAATAGCGTTTTCTAAGTTGGGAGCGTTTTTAGCAATTCCCAAACCTGAAATATTAATGTGTGTGCCTGTTTGATTTTCACCTTGATTTGGAAAAAATACTGAAACTGCTTCACCTGCTTTTTGTTCTTCATCTTTTTCAGATGAAAGTAATAATCCAATATAGTATGAGTTTACAATTGCTACATCCCCTAAGCCTGCGTAAATAGCTTTCACCTGATCCCTATCATTACCTTTGGGGCTTCGTGCAAGATTTTCTACAACTCCTTGAGACCATTTTTTTGCACCATCAATGCCATTATTTGCAATGACTGATGCCATTAGAGCTTGATTATAGGCATTTGAAGAAGAACGTACTAAAATTCTGTTTTTCCATTTTTCATCTGACAGGGATTCATATGAATCCAACTCAGTAACATTAACTCTATCATTGCTATAAACCAATATCCTCGCCCTATATGTTAAGGGTACCCATAAATTATTTTTGTCTAATAATGTGCTAGGTATTTCATTAGTCTTGATGTCATCAGAAAGTTTTTGTAAAAGATCTAAACTTGCTGCTTTTTGGAGTTTCCCAGCATCAACAGATATAAAAATATCAGCCTGGCTATCTGCGCCCTCATTTTTTAGTCTCTCAATTAACTCATCAGCATTAGACTTAACTACATTAACCTTAATTCCAGTCAAAGCAGTAAATTTTTCATACTGTATTTCGTCAACTTTGTAGTGACGTTGACTATATAAATTTACAATGTCCGACTGCTTATTATTACATCCACATAATGAGCAAATAATTAGTATATAGAGGGGTAGATTTTTCATAGATTTAAATTTTAAATTGTAATGTTAAATAACTGTTTCGAGGTGGTGAAGGTATTATTCCAGGTCCAGGGTAACCAGTTGCTCTCCTTGTATAATAATAATTATTGAGAAGATTATTTAGGCCTGCCTCGAATTTTATGTTTTTAATTTTATACGCGATTGATAAATCCATAACATCATATTTAGGAATCATTCCTATTACTCCACTAAGATTTGATAAAGTTGCATTTGATGAGTCTGAAAACTGTTCTGATAAATATGAATACTGAATGTACATTGTGAAGTTTCTATATCCAAATTTAATTCCAGTTTTAAAATTTAGTTCCGGCACAAATTCGACTTTTTTCCCCTCAACACCTGGAATATCTGATTTTATATACTCAGATGACATAAAAGAAAAATTTGTGAATACATTAAAATTAAATTCACTTTGATTTGTGAAAATAGAGTTTAAATTTAAATCAGTTGTTCCTTCTAGTCCATAAAGAATGGCATCTCCAGTATTTGTTCTAAATGCCTTAACATTTCCAAGAGATGTGATTTTTTGAGTAAAACCAATCCTGTTAGAATAATTTATGAGAAAACCGTTAACGTCATAGCTAAAGAGCTTTTTATATTGACCCCTTAAGCCTAAATCAAAAGAAAAACCAGATTCATCCGATATATTAGGGTCAATAGCATAAGCCGGATTTATTGTACTTATATCTGCAAAAGTAACAGATCTATAGTTTTGAGATATGTTCAAATAAAATTCAAGTGAACTGACGAAGTCATAGCTTACCCCTAATCCCGTTAATAAGAATAACCTTTCGTTTACTCTACTTTCATTTACAATCTCATTTAGTATAACATTAAATGCAGCGTCCTGTATTATATTACGAAAATAACCATCACTTTTAGTATTAATATATTCGAGTCTAAAACCCGGAGTTAATGAAAGTTTATCATTTACCTCAAAAATGTTTTCACCAAAAAATGCGATATTCAAATTGGGAAAATTAAAAAAAGATTGTTTGTTGTAATTTGGGAATTTATCGAAATAAAATCTGAAGTCTGCATCGTCAGAATCAGAGCCAGGGCCTTGAGCACCAGAATTATAAGAATTGTAATATTTAAAACCCAACAGAAAAATTGAATTAACATTTAAAATAGTGTGACTACTTAATAGTTTTGATTCAAAACCAAAGTTTTCAAATTCACCAACTATTAAATCTCTTTCATTATCAGAATCAACTTGTGAAACTCTATTTACTCTAAATCCAACAGCTTTTCTACTAGCCTTTAATCCAAAAAAACTAAATACAAAATTTGTTTTTTCGCTAAATTTTTTTTCGAATTTTAAATTGTATAAAAACCAATCAATTGCAAACCAATTACGTTCTCTGTTACTTTGAAAAGGATTATCATCAAACATATTGTCTGTTAATCCACCTGCTTGTTGAGAAAGATAATTAAATTTTGTAAACTCTAAATTTAGATTTGTATTAGTGTTTAACTCGTAACCAATATTGAAAAATAAATTATTAGACTCAAAATTTGAATTAGGCCTAAAACCGGAGCCATTTTTATGGTTGTAAATTATATTATACGATATCTTATCTAAGCCTCCACTTATATTGGTAAAGTTTGTATACAGATTATTACTCCCAATTGTATTTCGTAATTTTAAGTTTAGCCTTTTTGTTTTGTCTGGTCCTTTAAAAATAAAATTAACTAATCCTCCAAATTGTGTTCCATACTGAAGAGAGGCTGCCCCTCTTATAATTTGAATTTGACTTAAAGCCTCAGAAGGAGGAGCGTAGTAACTTTCAGGATATCCTAAAACATCTGCGCTTATATCATAGCCATTTTGTCTAGTGTTAAAATTTGACGATCGGTTGGGATCTAGCCCTCTTCCACCGATATTAAGTTGTAAACCAGCATCATCGTTTTGATAAATATTTAAACCAGGAACTTGAGCAAAAATCTGTCTTGCATTGTTGGATGCTAAATTTGCAAGACTCTCTTGCACCAGTATCACTTCATTTTTTTTTCCTGCATTAATTGATGTACCCTCAAAATCTTTTAATCTTTTTAAAGAAAATATTTTAGTATTTCTAGCTATTACCTCAACTTCATTAAGATTTTCTGCATTAGGTTTTAAAAAATAAACAGTATTGCTGTTTATTTCATTTGGTTTAAGCTCTAAAATATTATAACCAAAAGAAAAAACTATTATTAAATTATTATTGCTTGATAAATCAATTTCTATGAAGCCATCCTTATCTGATTTGGTCAAAAATCCAATCTTAGAATCATAAACTTCGACTCCCTCTAGTGGATTACTTGATATTAAATCCTTAATATAAAAAGAAGTTGATGATTGTTGTGCACTTAATTTAACACATAAAATCAAAACAAATAAAAATATGAAACTATATTTTTTTAATTTCATACTTGTAAGGTATTATGTGGTTTTTATAAAAAATAGCTTTTCCAACTTTATAAATATTGGTATCAGCTTTGATTAATCTCTCGCTCCTGCGTCCGTTAAGGGTAACGTAAGAATCCACATGGATCTCAACATTACGAAAACCTTTAGAGGTGTAGCTATCTCCCAAATAATTCGCAAATTCATAAATAAAATCAGGTTGAAAGCTCATCTGCTTTTCTTGAAATTCAGTTAAATAAGCTTCATTATCTACATAAAATATTTTATTATTCTCTTTATCAATAACCTTGAAAGTAGTATATCCTTTTTTTTCGACAAGCATCACGCGCCATGAAAATCTGTAACCACGTTCATTCCAAAACAACTCACCAGGATAAAATTTATATCTAATTGGTAAAATCAATTGAAAAGCCAAAAATATACATATGATATTAAAACTAATTTTTTTTGAGAAACCACTATTAGTAATATTTACCTTTCTTGAAATTAAACTACGTTTATTAAAAAACTTAATACATTTAGAAATAAATTCAATTATTTTATCGTGAAATTTACTGTCAAAAAATATTAAACAGCTTATTACCATTATATATGGAAACATTCCAATAGCAGGAAATAAAATTTTTGTCATTGCATGAAAAATTATTACCATGATAAAAGCAAAAATGCGCGTTCTTCTAATAATTAAAAGAAATGGAATGCTCAAGTCATATAGCATACCGCCCCAACTCATAAAGTAATGAACCCAATTTTTTTGCAAAAGATTATCTCCAAAAAGTGGTAATTCATACTTACTCATTAACCAAATCTTCAATGGTTGGGCTTCTAAAAGCCAGTCAGAATTTATCTTAGCCATTCCCGCATAGAAATAAACTATAAAAAGTAATAACTTTATTGAATCGATTGTCCATTTAGGCACATTCTCAAAACGGCTCTTTTTATGGCTCCCAACCAAAAATTTAGAGTCACCTGGTAAAAAAATCAACATAAATGCTAATAAGCTTACCAAGTAATAATGATTGAGATATGTTGTTTTATCCATAAGCTCAATATAAGTGTAGGTTAAAAAAAGAATTGAAGTAGAAATTCTGTATTTGTAACCTATCGCCACGCAAAGGGCTGAAATCATACAAGTAAAAAAAATAAGGTAAGTGTAGAAACCTATTGGCTTTATCCACTCAAAGTACTGGTAGGAAAAATGATAAGTCGGTTCTAGATATAAAAAATCAATCCACCCTTTAGACCAAAATCTAATTATACTAAAGAATATAAGTAGCCCGAAAAAAATTCTAAATACAACTAGTGGACTCGAAGGTGTGCGAATTTCAAGGTAATTTTTAATAAAAGGTAGGACCATTGGCAATTAATTAAAAATTAATCTCCGTCTGCGTCTACATAATCAACGTCAACTCCCATTAAAGATAGCATGTCAGATTTCAAGTAGCGAACTGTTACTTGAAGCGCATCAAAAGTTTCCAACATTTTTATATTATCGTTATTCACTTGATTAGAAAAGCTGGCACTTAAACCATTAATTTCTGATTTAGAATTATCAAACGAATCGATAATTAAAGATGATAAAGTGTTTTCTGTGTCTAAGTAATCTATATAGTTTTTAAAAGACTCGCCGTGATCACTTTCAGTACCAAATTTAGTGCCCATGAAGAATTTTTTACAAGCAGAAAGTGCTTCTAGCGCCAATTCTTTTGAAAGATCTTGGGCATAAAAAGACTCAACATTTTCAGGGATCTTGAAAGTCCAAACGCCAGCAGGAATTCCAATTTTATTAGTTCTTAAACCTTTTTCGTAATAATAGACAAAGTCGTTAACTAACATATTAAGGTTAGAGGTCATAGTATTGTCGGTAGAAGAAATAAAATTATTTTTATTTGCTTTAAGATCATCAAGAACAATTGAGGTGTTGGATATTAATTTTTGTGTAACTGTATTTAAATATTCTTTATAATTAACACTATCGTTTTTAAATTCTAATAAAATAGAATCATCATTATCCCCTATACCATACAGTAAATAGTCTAATGTTGGGAAACCCTGAGCAGAGCAATTATTTGGCCTAGTGTCAGAGCAATCATCTAGGTCTAAACTAGGATTATTCATGTTTGCTATAACTCTTGCAACATTTACTGGATAAACATTAGATTTTAAATTATAATATATTTCTTCAGCCTTTCCAATATTAAACATTTCAACATATTGCCAAGCTTTGTATGCTACCAAAAAATCAGATCTTAATACTGATAAATTATCCATACTAGTATCGGAGTTAAATAAACTTAGACTCGTATTAAAGGTTTTGAGTTTTGAATCTAAATTTTCTAATGATGGTATAATTATGTTTTCTGTCAAATTTTCCATCATTATGAACCTGTTATAGGAGTCATCAACAGGGTCAATTTCTGGGAGATTATTATCCTCTGAACAAGAAAAAAATAAAATAAAGATTATTAAAAAGTATTTTTTCATAGCAGTACAAAAATAGCAAACAGAAACCTTAAGTTTCTGTTTGCTACAATAAATTTTAAAAATTATATCCCAAATCTAGATTTAATTTCGTCATGTATAGTTTGTAAAATTGCAGTATCAACTGTGTAAAAATTGTCGATTTGAGCTAGGTAAACGTCAACTTCATCTTTAGTAAAATATGGAGAATCTGTACCATCATTTGTAAATTGCAAACTGAGTACAAATCCGTAACCTTCAGACAGTCCATGAAAAGCAGAAAGCCTGTCTGCACCTGTTGAAGAACCTATTGTTGAAATAGCACCACTTAAGTAGTGAACAGCATAATGACCTATAACAGATGAAAGTTTCTGCTTTAAAATTGTAGATTGTTCTTCCATAACTGTATAGTCCTTGTTTACAATAGCAGCTCTTCCCATTTTGAAAGCATTGTAAACATCCATAGCTATTTCAGGATCTTTAGAATCGCTATCATTAACTTTTTTGAAGTATTTCATTAAAAGATTCCCACTACCAGACGGGGTAGTTCCTGCTACAGCTAAATCTTCTGCTACACCATCATTAACGTGGCCATAAAGATATCCAAATCCTTCATCCCATTTGTGTTCCATAGTTGTGTATGGTGCGCTTGTGCCGCTAATTACATCAGCTTCATTATCCGCCTTATAAGATTCTAGATATGAAGCATCTATATAATTATTAATAATTTGGTCAAGAGTGAATGCGCCAATTAAACCTTTAAAGAAAAGTTGGTCAATTTCATGACCTTTTGCATTAAACGCATATTTCCCAAAAATACCTGCTTGTCCAACTGATGCATCAGTAGCCGTTAAAACATTTGGAATTACATCGGTTACGTACTCGGTAATCCAATTGTCAAAAAGATCTTTTACAGCACTACTGCCACTAATAGCAGAAGCAGATGTTTTACTTCGTATTAATTTGGTAGTACCATTTAAGTTTTCATCTGTAAAACCAGCAGATTTTCCATCAGCACCACCTGCAAACATTAGGGTCAAACTCTCAATAGAGGCACTAGAGGAATTTAATTCATCGTACAATTCGTTTGTTTGAGAAAGTCTAGTAGTCTGGCCACCAAAGCTGATTGTGGAAACACCGTTTCTTTCAAAAGTATAAGTTTCAGGAGCAGCCCAAGGCTCTGGCACAGAAACAGATGTGTTATCGTCATCATTACAAGAGATAAACATCGATAATGAAAATATTAAAAAAAGATTGTGAGTATTAATGAAACTTTTAGGATTTAAATTATTCAAAATATGATTTTTTATAGTGTTAATTTTATGGTTTTTTTTAATCCTTTTCAGCTTCTCAAAAAAAAAAGGTGCAACTAATAACCACTGTAAAAAAATGTGATTTGTATTTCAAGAAGCTGACTAGGTAAATTATTAAAAACTGTTATTTTTATTTAGATTTATTATAAACAATGACAAATGTAAAGCGAAATATTTAAATAGCAAAGTTTATTTAAACTAAATTTAAATAAAACCTCAGCAAACCTGTAAAGATGCATTATACGCAGACTCAAAATACAGCATATTTACTGAATATTGTGCTTTTTGAGCTGATAGATAAGAAAGTAATTTTTCTGTTGGAACGTTGCCTGTAAGCTCGTCCTTAGCCATTGGGCAGCCCCCTAGCCCGCGTATGGCACTGTCAAAAGCACGGCAACCGCCTGCATAAGCTGCTTTGATTTTTCTAGTAGCCTCGTTTGGCTTTGCATGAAGGTGTGCGGCAAAGACAATATCGGGGTATGCCTGCAGCAAATGTTCAAATAAATCTGTAATTGTTTTGGCCTGCGCCAGCCCTACCGTATCGGAAAGTGAAATTCGTTTTACTCCTATATCCACTAACCTACTGACCCAAGCAGCAACCAAGGCTAGACTCCAAGGATCCCCGTAGGGATTACCAAAACCCATACTTAAATAAACAACCAGCTCTCGGTTTACGCTATTTACGTGTTTAACCAATCGATTCAATAACACTAAAGAACCCTCAATAGTATTGTTGGTATTTCGCATTTGAAAATTTTCAGATATCGAAAAAGGATAACCTATATAACTAATCTGATCATATGACAATGCTTCTGCAGCACCTCTTTCGTTTGCAACTATGGCTAACAACTTGGTTTTTGTATCGCTTAAATCAAGCTGTTTAACTACTTGATGGGTATCGCACATTTGTGGAATCGCCTTGGCAGATACAAAACTTCCAAAGTCAAGCACATCATATCCAACCCTCAGAAGCGACTGTAAGTACTTAACTTTTATATCAGTTGGGATAAACTTTTTAATGCCTTGTAAGGCATCTCTAGGAGATTCGGTAAGAAAAACACGAGACATGCTTCAAAAATAACAAAACCTTTAACGCTAATTATGGGGCTTTTATCTAAATTTGCACTTGAAAAATTGCTTATGAAAACGACAACCCTTTTTGAGGAAAAATTAGCTCCTTACAAAGAACAACTATTGCACCATCCGCTGTACCATAAACTAAACAGTACCAAAGCGATCCAAATCTTTATGGAGTACCATGTTTTTGCCGTTTGGGACTTTATGTCCTTGGTAAAGGCCTTACAACGCAAACTAACCTGTACTGACTTACCATGGATGCCTGTTGGAAGTCCTTCCACAAGAAGGCTTATCAATGAAATTGTTTGGGGTGAAGAAAGTGACGTTGACCAATTCAATCAGCCTGCCAGTCATTTTGAGCTTTATCTAAAATCTATGGAAGAAATTGGAGCGAATACAAATCCAATAAAAAATTTATTAGCTGAAATTCTAAATGGTAAATCTTGGGAAGCCGCTGTTAACGAAGCATTAATTCCTGAAGAAATAAAATCTTTTCTAAACTTTTCACTTATAACCGCAACTAGTGCACCTGTACATGTTGTGGCAAGTGTATTTAATTATGGCCGTGAAGACCTTATTCCTGATCTGTTTATTGCCATTATAAAAGATATGGCGCAAGAAAAAGGTACTGACTTTGGTACATTGGTTTATTATTTTGAGCGCCACATCGAAGTTGACAGTGGAGAGCACGGACCAATGGCAAAACAAATGATTCAGGAGCTGTGTGGGGATAACATCC
>PAAD01000005.1 GCA_002698745.1 Flavobacteriaceae bacterium | reverse complement strand
GGTTTGGAAGAACCGCTTACCACACATGCCGATCGTTTTGATACAAATTTTGCTTACGGAACAGCAAGTTATGATAAGGGGTCTATTTTTCTAACACAGTTGGGATATATTATTGGGCCTGATGCTTTGTTGAAAGCCTTACAGATCTTTTACAACGATTTTGCATTCACGCACCCAACGCCCAATGATTTTAAGCGCGTCGCGGAAAAAGTATCTGGAATTCAATTAGAGTGGTATTTAAATGACTGGACCCGTACAACAAAGACCATTGATTACTCTATAGAATCCGTCGACCAAAAGGAAGAAAAAACGGTTGTTCAATTAAAACGCATTGGCGCAATAGGAATGCCAATTGATTTTGGTGTGTTGTATAAAGATGGAAGGCGTGAGATCCGGTACATCCCTTTACAAATGATGTTTGGAGAAAGGCCTGGTTGTGAAGAAAACTGTAAAACCGAAAAGGATTGGGCGTGGGCCAGGCCAACATATACCCTAACCATAGACGCGCCTTTAAATGAAATAGATCAGCTGCGTATTGACCCCTCTGGTTTTATGGCTGATATTGATTTAAGTAATAATGTTTTCGAAACAGCGAACTGAAATAAAACGGCTTAAGAGCAAACAAACAATCGAACGTCTTTTTTCTGAGGGAACACACCTTGGAAAAAGCCCGATGAAATTGGTTTGTGATACTCAAAAAGGTGGTGGGCTTGCGTTGGGGTTTGGGGTGTCTAAACGCTTATTCCCAAGAGCTGTTGACCGGAACAAGATTAAAAGATTAATGCGAGAACAATACCGTATTATTTGCACTAACACTTCTTACACGCTTATTGAAGGAAACGGTTTTTTTATTTATAATTCACGTGAACTTCCTTCGTTGGAAACAATCGAAAAAGCAATGCTTCCCTTAATTAATAGTTGGATTAATTTGCAGTAGTAACCATCGGAATATGGGGGATACCGTCCTCTAAATAACCTCCTCCATTTTTTGAAAATCCTAGCGATTCGTAAAACCCCTCCAAATGTTCTTGAGCAGAAATATGGATGAGAGTATTTGTTGGTACTTGTTCTATGCTTTGTTGCATCACGAGCTTACCATATCCGAGCCCTCTGAACAAAGGGTGTGTTACAACACGTCCGATTGAGGCATGTTTTGTGTTGAGGGATACGCGGGCATATGCAACTAAATCGTCTTTTTTATACCCAAGTATGTGCATGGCGTTTTCGTCTCTTGAATCTAGATCTTGATACGCGCAGTTTTGTTCAACGACAAAAACGATAGAGCGGAGCGTTAAAAGTTCATATAGTTCTTTTTTACTTAAGGTTTCCCAGCTGTGTATGCGCCATGTTATCGACATTGTGAAATTTTATTTACTCGGTTTTGGTGTCTACCACCTTCGAATTCTGTTTGTAAAAATGTTTTTACCATTTCTTTTGCTACATCAGTTGTTACAAAACGTGCTGGTATACTTAATATGTTAGCATTGTTGTGTTGACGGGCAAGAGCGCTTAATTCTGCAGTCCAGCATAGTGCCGATCTTATTTCTGTATATTTATTTGCTGTCATGTTTGCGCCATTTCCACTTCCACAAATTATTATACCAAGAGTAGCTATTCCTTCTCTTACATCTACTGCAACGGGATGTATAAAATCTGGGTAATCAACACTTTCGTTTGTGTCTGTTCCATGATTGGTATAGGTATGTCCTAAAGAATTTAAAAGAGAAAAGACTTGTTTTTTTAATTCAGGACCTGTGTGGTCATTTCCTATTGAAATATGCATCATTTTTATTTTCTATAAAATTACAATTTTATTGTTGTTAATATCTTTTATGGTCTATCAGTAGGATTATCACGGTTATTAAAAAGGTGTGTTTATTTCTTTTTATAAATCTTAATAATTAAAAGGAGTGTTAATAGTTGTAAAAAAATATATATAGTATAATTATTTTATTATTTTTTACATTTAATATATTAACAATAATTCTAGTGTTACTAACATAATATATGCTTCGTTTTTTGTTGTATGTCTTTTATTATAAGTGATTTAAAAAAATAATTTTTTGTTGCGGTGGTTATTAACACACTATAATAACCATCATAATTTAAATAATTAAAATGATAAAATATTTTAGGTAATATTTATTTGTTGATAAACTTCAAAGACAAATTATTAGACATACCTTTGTGATACATGGGTAATAAAAAGAAAGTTTTATCAATACAAAAAACCATTCTTCAAGTTTTAGATAAAACCCCGTCCAAAACTTTTAACTACAAGCAAATAGCCAGTCGGCTTGGTGTTAAAGACCCAAGTGGTCGGAATCATATAATAAAAAATTTAAAGAAGTTAGCAGCGCTAAATCTTATTAATAATCCAACCAAAGGAACATTCCAAGCTAAGAAAACTGATAATTATCACCGTGGTATTCTTGACGTTTCTAAAAACGGAACTGGTTATATTATATCAGAAGCTTTTGAAGAAGATTTAAAAGTATCATTAACACACCACCATAAAGCTTTTGGTGGAGACGAGGTTCTCTTCTATGCTTATCCAACAAGAGGTAAAAGAAAGAGAGAAGCGAAAATAATAGAAATTGTAGCAAGAAAGAGAGAACGTTTTGTCGGAACACTTCAAAAACGCAACGGAACCATGTTTGTTAGAGTAAGCCCAAGGATTTCAACTGTCGATTTTTATATAGAATCTGAACCAGAAATAAAAATAAATGATGGGGACAGGGTATTAATTTCTTTTACAAGTTGGGATCAGACCAAATCCCCACAAGCTAAAATAATAGATGTGCTAGGTATTCCAGGAAATGCTGAAACAGAAATCCACACCATATTAGCTGAATATGGACTACCATATGCCTTTGACTCACAAATAAAGCAAGAAGCCAAAAAAATTAATCAAAAAATAACCGCCGACGAAATAAAAAAAAGAATGGATTATCGCGATGTCTTAACCTTTACTATTGATCCAACAGACGCCAAAGACTTTGATGATGCGCTGTCTTTTCAAAAAAAGGAAAACGGTGATTTTGAAGTAGGAATCCACATTGCTGATGTTTCTCATTATATTAAGCCAGGGACTGTTTTAGATGATGAGGCCTACAAACGCGCTACATCTGTTTATCTGGTTGATCGTGTGGTTCCAATGCTTCCAGAGCAATTATCTAACAAAGTGTGTTCTTTAAGACCCAACGAAGAAAAACTGACATTCGCAGCTATTTTCACACTAGACTCACATGGAAATGTAAAAGAACAAAAATTTGGTAGAACAGTTATCAATTCTAATTATCGGTTTGCATATCAGGAAGCTCAATATATTATAGAGACTGGGGAATCAACAATCCCCGGAAAGTTGTCCCTTACAGCAAAAAATTATACGGTCGATGAAAAAGTAAAAAAAGCTATTTTACAACTTAACAAAACCGCAAAACACCTAAGGAAAAAACGCATGCATGGTGGGGCTATTTCATTTGATAAAGAAGAAGTTTATTTTTCACTAGACAAGGATAAAAACCCCAAAAAAATATTAATTAAAACAAGTAAAGAGGCTAATAAACTTATTGAAGAATATATGTTATTGGCCAATAAAAAAGTATCAGAGTTTATTGCAAAAGAAGACAACAAAAACACGTTTGTCTTTAGAGTGCACGACGAGCCAGATGCCGAGAAATTAGATCAATTAAAAAGAGTAATAACTGGCTTCGGATATTCTTTGGATTTAGCTTCAGCCGAAACAACAGCACACTCTATAAACAAACTACTCAAGGATATCGAAAACAAACCTGAGCAAAACCTTATTGATACCCTTACAATAAGAAGTATGAGTAAAGCGAAATACACAACTCAAAACATTGGCCATTACGGTTTAGCATTTGATTATTACTCTCACTTCACATCTCCTATAAGAAGGTATCCAGACATTGTGGCGCACCGTTTATTACAACATTACTTAGAAGGAAAAAAACCACCAAAACCAGAAGCCTACGAAGCTGCAATGAAACACTGTTCTTCAATGGAAATTTTAGCTACAAAAGCAGAGCGCGACTCTATCAAATTCATGCAAGTAAAATATATGCAAAAACACATAGGAGAAAAGTTTACTGGTGTTGTTTCTGGTGTTGTTGAGCGAGGCCTATATGTTGAGCTTGAAGAGAATAAATGTGAAGGAATGGCTTATCCACAGGATATTCCTAATGACTATTTTATCTTTGATGATCGTAATTACGCCTTTGTTGGGAAAAAAACCAAGAAAATTATACAACTCGGCGACTCGGTTATGATAAAAGTAACAGGGGCAGACCCAATAAAAAGACATCTAGACTTTAGGATATTGGGGCACACACAATAATACGTATCTTTGTATAAAGAATCTCTATGCGTTTTTTAGTTCTGTTTTTATTTATATCAACCCTATCACACTCTCAAGCCATTAAACCTGGAGAGTTCAATAAGATAAAAGTTTTTGATGGCATTCGCCTAACCATTATTCCTTCTGATGCTGATTCCTTGTTGGTCGATGGAAAAAACAAATCTTTTTTATCATATAAAAACAAAAATGGAAGGCTTTATTTACGGATGGATATCAGAAGGCGATTTGGTGGATTTAACACAACTGTGGCTTTGTTTAGTTCCAGCCCTCTTGAAGAAATTGACGCTAATGAAGGGGCATATGTGTCTTGCCAAGATGTTTTATTTCAACCAAGTATTTTATTAAAAGCAAAAGAAGGCGCAGAAATAGATGCTCTTCTAGACGTTCAAAAAGTGAAAACAAAAACAGCCTCTGGCGGCATTGTTAACCTCAAGGGTTCGGCCGTTGTTCAATACCATAGCGTTGTAACAGGTGGTGTAGTAGAGGCAGCAACATTAGATTCCGAACAAGTAGAGGTTAGAGTAAAGGCTGGCGGAAGAGCGGCCGTTAATGCAAGTGAGATCGCTGAAATAAAGGTTTCTCTAGGCGGGTCGGTGAGTGTATATGGACAACCTAAACAATTTATTAAATCTGTTGCAGTAGGCGGCAACATAGAACAAAAGAGCACCCCAGCACAAGCCCCAGAGAATGAGTGAGCTTTTAGCGGCGGTCCCCCTTTCATTGTTGCTTGTTTTTTCTACTGGCCCTGTCTTTTTTGTTGTCGTTGAAACTAGCATAACAAAAGGAGTCAAACGAGCATTTTTTGTTGATTTAGGGGCGGTAATTGCAGACATTGTTTTTATTTTAATAGCTCTTTTTAGTGCACAGCCGCTAAGAGAAAGCTTTGCAGAAAACCCGCGGTGGCTTATAGTTGGAGGGCTCATTTTGTGCATGTTTGGCCTCATCTCATTAATAATATCAATGAGAAAGAAACCTAATATTGCTTTTGAGGCAGAGGCACTTCCAAAAAGCAACCATTTATTTTATGTTGCCAAGGGGTTTTTGCTCAACATAATTAACGTAGGCACTTTTTTATTTTGGGTGGGTTTGGTCGTCTTTGGAGCAGGCTTTTGGTTCTTTGTTTATGTTTTGTTCTTTTATTTGTTATTCGATATTCTTAAAATATATCTTGCCAAACAACTTAAATTAATTCTTACCCCTAAAGTTATTTACAAACTTAAACAACTGGTGCACATTATCATTTTTGGTTTTGGTTTGTTTTTTGTTTTACAAGGCAGTTTTCCAGAACAAAAGGAGCAATTTCAAACTACTATAGGGGCTCAAATAAATTAGAGGCACCGAGCGGATTCGAACCGCTGTACAAGCTTTTGCAGAGCTCTGCCTAGCCACTCGGCCACGGTGCCTTTAGGGATGCAAAAGTAGCGTTTTTTATGCTATACTACCCTTCATTTCTTTGACCTACACAACTCAACAGCCACAGCTTTAACATGTCCATCAATAGGCGGATTAATTTTAGAAACCTTTACACTAACCGTATTAACGACCTCGCTTGCTTCAAAAATGCGACCAATAATACGTTGTGCTACATGCTCTAACAGTTTTGAGCGCGTAGCCATTTCTTCACGTACACAAGCGCAAAGCTTTACATAATCAATGGTGTCTGCGAGTTGATCCGAAACGGCAGAAACGGACAAATCCCCCTCTACCCATATATCCACACGATAGTCGCTTCCAATGAGCGCTTCTTCAGGCAAACAACCGTGGTAACCATAGACCCGAATGTTTTCTACATATACTTTTCCCATAATGTGTCAAATATAAAAACTTAAACAACGGAGTTGGTCTAAATAATTACCTTTGCCGCAAACATTTTAGATGGGAAAAAAAATAGCGAAACACTTTATTGAACACATCATTGACGAAGACCTCGCCGCAGGACTAGACCCTTCGCTGTTGCGTTTTCGCTTCCCGCCCGAACCCAACGGCTATTTACACATAGGCCACGTCAAGGCCATCTGCTTAAATTTTGAGCTTGGCAAAGCATACAATGCGCCTGTCAACCTTCGTTTTGACGACACCAACCCCGCAAAAGAGGAGCAACACTATGTCGACGCCATAAAAGACGGTATTTCTTGGCTCGGATACGCGTGGGATAAGGAGTGTTATGCATCGGACTACTTTGATCAACTTTATGCTTGGGCAGTACGGCTTATAAATGAAGGCCACGCTTATGTAGATTCACAAACCCCAGAACAAATTGCCGTCCAAAAAGGCACACCCACCTCTTCCGGAAGTGCTAGCCCCTATCGCAATCAAGACCCAAAAGAAGCTCTTCGGCTTTTTGAGGAAATGAAAGCCGGAAAACATCAAGAAGGCTCCTATGTTCTTCGTTTTAAGGGCGACATGGCTTCGTCTAACATGCTATTGCGTGACCCCATCTTGTATCGTATCATGCATAAGCCCCACCACAGAACAAAAGAAGCTTGGTGTATTTACCCCATGTACGACTGGGCCCACGGCCAGTCAGATTTTATCGAGCAAATTTCACACTCTTTGTGCACCCTAGAATTTAAGCCCCACCGCGATTTATACGAGGCATTTTTAGATTTACTGGTTAACAACGGATTACGGCCCAAACAACGTGAGTTTGCCCGACTCAATTTGAACCATACAATCACCAGCAAGCGTAAGCTACAACGCCTTGTGGTTGACGGAAAAGTAAACGGATGGGACGACCCGCGCATGCCCACTATAAGCGGATTACGCCGGCGTGGCTACACTCCTAAATCTTTGCGGAAGTTTGCCGAAACCGTTGGTATTGCAAAACGCGAAAACGTTATTGACGCTTCTTTGTTGGAGTTTTGCGCGCGCGAGGATCTAAACCAAATAGCTACCCGCGTCATGGCGGTTTTAGACCCTATAAAAGTGGTGATTACCAATTATGCCGAAGGACAAAAAGAAAACCTTACTACAGACAACAATCCTGAAGATTCAAATGCGGGAACTAGAACAATTCCGTTTACTAACACGCTGTTTATTGAACAAGAAGACTTTCGCGAGGAAGCTACTAGCACTTTTTTTAGACTAAAAATAGGTGGAGAAGTGCGTTTAAAAAGCGCTTATATCATCAAGGCTGAATCTTTACAAAAAGACGCAGCAGGAAACATTGAGGTCGTGCACTGCACATATGACCCTAAAAGCTTGAGCGGCAGCGGTAGTTCAGAAAGTCAACGAAAAGTAAAAGCAACAATTCATTGGGTTTCTGCAGGGGACGCCAAAGAAATAACCGTACGTCAGTATGACCGCTTGTTTCAAACCGCAAGCCCTGATTCAGACAAGGAGGTTGATTTTATGACGCACCTAAACCCAGACTCCTTTTCTGTTCAAACAGCTTTCGCAGAACCGATGTTAGCTGATGCAAATGCTGGTGATCACTTCCAATTTCAACGGTTGGGTTACTTTGTTTGTGATCAAGACAGCACAGACGGACTAAAGGTTTTTAATAAAACAGTTGGGTTACGCGACACCTGGTTTAAACAACAAATAAAACCACATCAGCAACTAAAGCAAACACACATAGCTTCTCCATTAGATACACTTCGAAAATTAGGTAAAAAGTTTACCTCTTTTAATGCTGAAAAGCAGGACTCTGCCGCCAACCAAATTGCGTCATTGGCTAAAGATATTCCTGCGTCAGCATTAGCTCCGCTCTATAATACAGCCGCAAAAAAAACAGGCACACGAATTGCTGTTGCTATAGTACTTGCCACATATCAAAAAACAGCCGCTGTACTAGACCCTGAGGCGATTGATTTTATTAAAAAAGCACGCATAGACAAAAACCCATTACTCATCAAATACGCAGAAGATGTTAAAATATAATCTTTTTGTTTTTTGTTCTCTTTTTACCCTAAGCACTCACGCCCAAACAGATGTTGGTTCGTGGTTGATTTACAAGAACAAACTGAAAATAAACAGCAATACTAGCATTGATCTGCAATACCAACACCGAAGCTTTGAGCTAGATTTGGCAAAAGATCAAGCGCTGTTTACCGCCGGTTTTAGTAGTTATCTCTCGCCGAACATTACACTCTCTGGAGGCTATAGAAAAATTGCAGCGATCAATGAAGATGGCGCATATCAAAAATTAGCTTTTATAACACAGATTAATAAAATAAGGTTTATCAATGCGGTTTTTGTAGAAGAACGCTGGATCAATAAAGATCTACAGCTTCGCTACCGTTTTGGCCTTACAGCAAGCCTACCCCTTACAGCTAAACTAACGTTTAGCCTAAGCGAAGAAATTTTCCTCCAGAATTGGGGGTCGGGATTTAATCAAAACAGATTTACCGCTCAAGTATCAAACAACCTTTCTCAAGAACTAAAGCTAAATACCGGGATTATGCATTGGCAGTTTCCCACCATGAAAAAATGGGTGTTTTTGATTTCTCTTGCACACAACATCAGCTTACAGTAAAAAACCTATAGAAGGCAGGGGTTTGTTTTTAATGAGTAAATCGTTACAACTCACCCGAATCTTTTTTCTTTTTATAGTCCTTCATGGCTTCGCCAATTTGGTTGCTGGCTGTAAATGACGCAACCATATTGTTAAGCATGTCAGAACCTGCTTGTGGGGAGTTTGGCAACAAGATTAGGTTGGAGTTTGTTTCTTCCCCGATTGACTGAAGAGTATCGTAGTGTTGAGTTACAACAATCAAAGCAGACGCCTCTTGTGAGTTAATTCCAACCTTGTTCAATACCTCAACAGATTCCTCTAACCCACGGGCGATTTCACGCCGCTGATCGGCAATTCCTTGTCCTTGTAGTCGTTTTGACTCTGCTTCTGCCTTTGCTTTTTCAACAATTAAAATACGGGCGGCGTCTCCCTCATATTGTGCTGCAATTTTCTCACGCTCTGAAGCATTAATGCGATTCATCGCTTCTTTTACCTGCAGGTCAGGGTCTATGTCTGTAACCAAAGTTTTAATAATATCATAGCCATAATTAATCATAGCGTCGTTAAGCTCCGATTTAACAGCAATCGCAACATCATCCTTACGCTCAAAAACGTCGTCCAATCGCATTTTTGGTACTTCTGCCCGTACCACATCAAATACGTATGAGGTAATTTGATCATGTGGGTAGTCAAGTTTGTAAAAAGCGTCATATACTTTATTCTTAATTACCATATATTGCACAGACACTTTTAGTTTGACAAACACATCATCTTTGGTTTTGGTCTCTACAATTACATCAAGCTGCTGAATTTTTAGGCTCAAACGGCCTGCTATGCGGTCAACAAGCGGAATTCTAATTTGAAGCCCTGACTGTCGAATGCTTTGAAAACGGCCAAATCTTTCGACAACAGCAGCGGATTGCTGCTTTACTATGAAAACTGCCATAAAGACCAACAGCATTAAACCGAAGCCAAAGGCAGCATTGTATATTACATCCATAAAAGTTAATTTAAAAATTCTTTCATAAGGTAAGAAAAAATGAGCTAAATTTTATCGATGGCAGCAGCAATTCTTCTCACACATTCACTCTTGCCCAAAACACCACAAACGGCAAACACACTAGGGCCTTTGAGCGCACCAACCAATGCAATTCTCAAGGGCGCCATGATCACACCTAGTTTTATATTGTTTTCACTTGCCCATAGCTTTATGCCGGCGCTTAAGGTTTCTGCCTTAGCGTCGGGAGCATTTTCTATACAATTCATTATAGCAGATAAAATTTGAGGCGTTTCCTCTTTCCACTGTCTTCGCGCTGCTTTCTCATCATATTTAACAGGTGCAACAAAAAAGAAATACGCTTCATCCCAAAGGTCAGTAAGTAGTGTTAGTCTATCTTGCACCAAGCGCACTACATCAGCTGTTGAAACCGACGTATTGTCTATGCCCTTTTGCTGAAGCAGTTGATCAAGCGCTGCTTCAACAAGGGTTGAGTCAGCTTTATGGAGATGCTGTTGGTTAAACCACTTACAGCGTTCGGGGTCAAAACGCCCACCGGCTTTGGTTATATCCTCAAGCGAAAACAACGACGCCAATTCTTTTAAAGAAAAAAGCTCTTCTTCGCCACCAGGGTTCCATCCCAATAAAGCCAAATAATTGATAAGCCCCTCCGGCAAATAACCAGCCTCTTTGAAACCTGGCGTCTCTTTGTCCCACTCTAATGGAAATACAGGAAAACCGAATTTGTCGCCATCTCGCTTGGAAAGCTTTCCTTTTCCATTAGGCTTTAAAATCAACGGCACATGAGCAAAAATAGGGGTCTTCCAGCCAAAGGCCTTGTACAAAAGCACATGCAGCGCCATTGAAGGCAACCACTCCTCTCCTCGAATCACATGACTGATTTCCATCAAGTGATCGTCTACTACATTGGCGAGGTGATATGAAGGCATGCCATCTTGTTTTACAAGAATCTTATCATCTAATAAAGAAGTATCAACAACGACATCACCACGAATTTTATCAGTCATCGATAGCGATCCATCATCTCCCCTAGAATAACTCTTAAATCGAATCACATAAGGAGTCTTGTTTTTAATTAGTGTAGCGACTTCCTCTGCTTCTAACGACAAGCTGTTTTTGAGGACACCTCTGTTTTCCCAATTATAAACAAATCGACCACCCTGTTGCTCTGCCTCTTCGCGCAGGTCTTTTAGTTCATCTGCTGTATCAAACGCCAAATAAGCACACCCGTTTTTCACCAACAGCTCAGCATGCTTTAAGTAGCCTTCCTTTCGTTCGCTTTGTCGGTATGGGCCCCCGGTTCCTGGCATCGTTGGGCTTTCGTCTGGACTTATACCCAACCAATCAAGCGCTTTTGTTATGTAGTTCTCTGCCCCTTCCACAAAACGGTTTTGATCGGTATCTTCAACCCTTAGAATAAACACTCCCCCGTGTTTCTTAGCGAATAAATAGTTGTATAGCGCCGTACGGACACCCCCAACGTGTAAGGGGCCGGTAGGGCTAGGTGCAAAACGAACGCGTATTGACATAATGGTTTGTCAAAGATACAACGACTATTCATCTTTTATTACAACTCTAATTGAATATATTTGCGCCATGAATACTTCGGTGGATTTTACATACCAAACAGATTTCGTGCTTGTTGATGAACAAATGTTTGTCAACTGGCTTACAGGCTGTGCAAACCTGCATAATGCAACGGCTCTTACGCTTGTTTATGCCTTTATGGACGATGAAGCCTTACTGAAATTAAACCTTAAATACCTGAATCACAATACGTTAACAGACATTATCACGTTTGACGACACCGTTGGCAAAGACATTGTTGCTAACATTGCTATATCAGTAACGCGTGTCCGCGAAAATGCAGCTAAATTTGATGTTTCTTTTGATGAAGAGCTGCTTCGTGTTATGTCTCATGGATTCTTACATTGTTTGGGCTTCCAGGACAAAACAGAATCTCAAATAGCAGACATGCGGCGGGCAGAGCAAGCCTGTATAAAATTGTTTCACGTGGAACAAAACAAGAAAATCAATGTTTAGTGATATTTATGACGTAATTGTAGTTGGAGGCGGTCACGCAGGCGCAGAGGCAGCCGCAGCCGCAGCCAATATGGGCAGTAATACCTTGCTTGTCACCATGAACCTCCAAAACATTGGCCAAATGTCTTGCAACCCAGCTATGGGGGGTATTGCGAAAGGACAGATTGTTAGAGAAATAGATGCCCTTGGCGGTTATAGTGGAATTATTTCTGACTCGTCGGCAATACAGTTCAAGATGCTCAACCGATCTAAAGGCCCCGCCATGTGGAGCCCACGCGTTCAATCTGATCGGATGATGTTCGCACAGCACTGGCGCAATAAATTAGAACGTACAGAAAACCTTGATTTTTACCAAGAGATGGTCTCAGACCTGCTCTTTAAAAAGGATAGCATTGCAGGAGTTGTTACCTCATTAGGCATTGAAATCAAAGCGAAGTCTGTGGTACTAACAAGCGGCACTTTTCTTAATGGCCTTATCCATATTGGTGAGAAACAATTTGGAGGCGGTCGCGCTGGCGAAAGTGCTTCGTTTGGCTTGACCGAACGATTAATAGAAAGAGGCTTTACATCTGGCCGTATGAAAACAGGCACTCCACCCCGGGTTGATGGAAGATCTTTGGATTACAGCAAGATGATAGAGCAGCCAGGCGACATTAACCCTTCTAAATTTTCATATCTTGACGATAGCTACACACTTAAAACACAGCGGTCTTGTCATATGACATATACTAGCCCTGTTGTCCACGACTTACTTAGGGAAGGATTTGATCGATCCCCCATGTTCAATGGGCGAATTAAAAGCATAGGCCCACGCTACTGCCCTTCGGTAGAGGATAAAATCAACCGTTTTGCCGAAAAAGACAGGCATCAATTGTTTGTTGAGCCAGAGGGCTGGGATACCGTAGAGGTTTATGTAAATGGCTTCTCGACATCGCTTCCAGAAGAAGTTCAGTTTAAGGCACTATCTGCTGTTGCCGGCTTTGAAAAGGTAAAGTTTTTTAGGCCGGGTTATGCCATAGAATATGATTTTTTCCAACCCACGCAACTCAAACACAGCTTGGAGACCAAGCTTGTCTCAGGCTTATTTTTTGCGGGGCAAATCAACGGCACTACAGGCTATGAAGAAGCAGCTTCACAAGGTATCATGGCTGGAATTAACGCCCACAACCATGTCGCACAAAAAGAATCTTTTATTCTCAGTCGCGAAGAGGCTTATATCGGGGTATTAATTGACGACCTTATAACCAAAGGCACTGAAGAACCGTATCGAATGTTTACATCAAGGGCAGAATACCGCACCTTGTTAAGACAAGATAACGCAGATCTTCGCCTTACCCCCAGATCTCACGATATGGGCCTTGCTTCTGACAAGCGAATGCGCCTGTTAGAAACAAAATCACAAAAGACCTCGGCTTTGTTGCGATTCTTTGAAAAAACAAGCGTAGTGCCCGAAGATATTAACCCAATTCTGATGGACAAGGACTCTAGCCCCGTAAAGCAATCTCTAAAAATGCGAAAGTTGTTGGCCCGTCCAAATCTAACAATCGCAGACTTTCTCACGCTCAACAATGTTAGTGAATTTGTGGCTAAAGAAGCCATTGACACCGCTACTTTAGAGCACGTTGAAATCCAAGTTAAATACTCAGGTTATATTGCCAAGGAAAAACTGCAAGCAGACAAACTCTCTTCTTTAGAGCACGTGAAGATCCCTAAGGGTTTTGACTATGAGAAGGTAAAATCCTTATCTATAGAAGCGCGACAGAAACTCAATAAAATCCAACCCGTAACCATAGCACAAGCCTCACGCATTAGCGGTGTATCGCCTAGTGATTTGTCTGTGTTGTTGGTGTATATGGGCCGTTAATTGTTCCACGTGAAACCATTTGCCGTTATCGATCACCTCGTAAGCAAGTCTAGCTTTGATTTAGTCTTGGACAAGGAAACCATGGCTTTAAAAACTATTCCCGAACTCAGCGGTGTGGAACTTGAAAAATATTATCCCAAAACAGGATATGCGTCACACGAAACCCAAGCCAATAGTTTTAAGTCTAAGATTTATGCATGGGTCAAGCGGCGTAATATCAAATCAAAACTCAACTGGATTCATCAATATGCGACCAAAGGCCAAATATTAGATTACGGCGCAGGCAACGGGGACTTTGCCCTTGCCGCCCAACAAGAAGGTTGGCGGGTTTGTGTTTATGAATCCTCCCCAAGCGCAACAGAAACCCTCAAACATAGACAGCTTAGTACGGCTTCCATGCCGCTAAAAGAAAACCAATTTGATGTTATAACACTGTGGCATGTCTTCGAACACATAAATAAGCCCGTTGAAGCGTTGGCGTCGTTTTATAAATCCCTTAAGCCCGGAGGAATATTGGTTTTGGCTGTACCCAACTGCGCCTCGTGGGACGCTAAACATTACAAATCATTTTGGGCCGCCTATGACGTGCCCCGCCACCGCTGGCACTACAACAAACAAGCCATCTCGCTTCTTGTACGCAAAGCAGGCTTTGAATTATTTAAAACGAAAAACATGTATTGGGACGCTTTTTATATATCGATGCTTTCCGAACAATATCGAAATGCCAAAGCGCCGTGGATTAAAGCATTTTATAAAGGCTTGTACGCAAATTTTAAGGGCTGGCGAACTACAAACACCTCATCACTCACTTTTTTTCTTCAAAAGCCAAAATAAAGCCATTTAAGGGGCTTTTTTAACCGCAACTACATAACCGGCAGGAATTCCTAAACAAAACGGGTTAGCACCCAAAAAAAGGAGCATGAAAAATAAGATAATCCTATAATAAAACACAAAAACAATAGATAAAAGCTATTTATGCTTTTGAGTGAAGTAAGCGCGTTAATTTAAAAGAGAGCTCGGTAAAAATCATTTGTGGACTGCCATTTCGGGAAAGGTGATATATGCTGTCTTCAAGCGAAGTAATAATAGGCAGTATGTTAGCACCATGAATAAAACTCGCAAAGCGCTCAAGTTTGAAATCTGTCTTGGGATGAAAGTTGGCAACAGCCTCCAACTTATAATGATTCATAAGCGCAGCCCGAAACGTTTGTATGGTGAAAGATAAAAATTGTTTTTGCGTTTCTATGCCCTTTGACGCCAAAGACTGACTCCATTTAGAAAGTTCTAGCACTACAGCTTTATTTGCTTTTGCACGAAAAGCAGTGCGCACCCAATTAACAAACCACTCTTCATATTGCACAAGTTCATTTTGTTGATCTACAAGATCAAGCGCCTTTCCCACATTACCTTTTGATTGGCTAGCAACCGCAGCCGATAAAGTTTTAGCGACACCTTTTTTTTCCAGAAGCTGTGCGATAAGGCTTGGTTCAACACCTCCAAAGTGGGTTCGTTGACACCTTGATCTGATGGTTGCAATAAGCTTATAGGCATTAGGGCACAAAAGTATAAAAAGTGTTTTAGCAGGGGGTTCTTCTATGCTCTTCAGTAATTTGTTAGACGCTGCAAGCGTGAGTTTTTCGGCATGCCAGATAATGACACATTTCCACCCACCTTCAAATGATTTAAAGCGGACCTTTTCTATTACCGACAACGCATCGTTAACACTGATAATGCCCTGCTTGTTCTCAGCTTCCAAATAGCGCATCCAATTGTATAGTGATCCAAAGGGTTGTTCTGAGACAAAGCCTCGCCATTTATTAAGGAAGTCGTTAGAAGTGGGTTTTGTTTTTGTGCCTGAAGTAACTGCTGTTGGAAAAACAAAGTGAATATCAGGATGAACCATTCTTAATGCTTTTCTTATGGAAGCTTCACTGGGATTATCTCCACAGACAACAGTATTGGCATAGGCAAGCGCTACTTTTAATAGCCCGTTTCCGTCGGTACCTTCAAAAAGCTGGGCA
The DNA here is from genome assembly GCA_002698745.1 of Flavobacteriaceae bacterium. Taxonomy (GTDB): domain Bacteria; phylum Bacteroidota; class Bacteroidia; order Flavobacteriales; family Flavobacteriaceae; genus UBA7446. The sequence goes on along the minus strand of PAAD01000005.1, from coordinate 45,215 downwards.
TGAGGGATACGTTTGACGGCAATGCTGCCGGCCAATGATCTCTTTTGAACATCATGACCCAATACGTCATTCAAAAACATTTCTAAATATACAAACATGAAGTTTATAAAAAGGAACTACACCAAACCAAGATGATATTGTACTTTTGCGCAAATAATATATACATGAACACCCTACAAAACATTTCTTTTAGTCATGAACGCGCCTTGATACGCGTAGACTTCAATGTTCCGCTAGACGACAACGGCAATGTAACAGACGACACAAGAATCGTTGCCGCGCTGCCCACCATTCAATATATACTGGAGCAAGGAGGGAGTTGTGTGCTGATGTCTCACCTAGGAAGACCCAAAGGAAATGATACTAAACTAAGTCTTAAGCATATAGTACCTACACTTGAAAAACATCTTGGCAAAGCCATACACTTTTGTGACGAAGTTGTTGGGGCAAAGGCTTCAGCTCAAGCAGTAGCACTGGCTCAAGGCGAGGTACTATTAATTGAAAACTTACGATTTCATGGAGGTGAAACAAAAGGAGATAAGGACTTTTCAAAAGCCCTTTCTGAGCTAGGGACAGTTTATGTAAACGACGCATTTGGCACTGCGCATCGGCCACACGCTTCAACTACAGCGGTTGCAGAGTTTTTTCCAAAGAAGAAATGTTTTGGTCATTTGCTGGCTGGAGAAATAACGGCTATTGATAAAGTAATGGAGTCTGGCGAAAAGCCAGTCTTGGCCATTTTGGGTGGTGCAAAGGTGTCTTCTAAAATCACCGTAATCGAAAACATACTTTCAAAGGTTGATCACCTTATTATTGGAGGAGGTATGGCCTTTACCTTTATTAAAGCTCAAGGAGGCAAAATTGGGAAATCTATATGTGAAGATGACAAAATTCCACTAGCGCTATCTATTCTTGAACAAGCAAAAAGAAAAGGTGTGCAAGTACACTTGCCATTAGATGTACGTGCGGGCCAAGACTTTTCAAACGACACTCCTCAGCAAGTATTTCCTATTGATCAAATTCCTAACGATATGGAAGGCATGGACGCGGGCCCACTTTCAGAAGCTCAATTTGACGCTGTTGTAAAACAGTCCAAAACTATTTTGTGGAATGGTCCTTTGGGTGTTTTTGAGTTTGAAAACTTTTCCAAAGGAACTCGTGCTTTGGGAGCTAGCATTGCGGAACAAACCAAAACAGGAGCTTTTTCACTTGTTGGCGGAGGAGACTCGGTTGCAGCAGTGAAGCAATTTAAAATGGAAAACAAGGTTAGTTATGTTTCTACTGGCGGAGGGGCCATGTTAGAAAGCTTGGAAGGGAAAACACTGCCTGGTATTGCCGCTATGTTGGCGTAATTATTGTGGTTGCATTTTTATGAATACACGTATTATACTGTTATTGTTTGTTGTCTTGGGTTGTCAAAATCGCTCTTCAACTCCTTTAATAAAATCTTCCAACGGGAATATCAATACTATTTCAGTGGTGATGCCTGATTTGTTGTGGGAAACAGAAGTTGGCGATGCGGTACGCGCAGCTTTTGCTTTTCCAGCTGAAGGTCTTCCGCAAAAAGAGCCTCTTTATGATTTAAAGCAAATACCCCCTGAAGTTTTCACAGGCTTTACAAGATTGAGCCGAATGATTTTATGGGTTGGTTTTGGCGAAGAAGTTGTCATAAGAACAGACAAAAACCGATATGCAAGGCCTCAGCAAATGGCAGTATTAAGCGCGCCTGATAAAGAGACACTTATTGAAATGTTATTGTCTCAATCTTCAGGTATTATTAAGTCTTTTAAAAAGGGAGAGCTTGCAGAACGTCAAAGACGCACACTCAAATCAACATTAAATCAAAATGCACTTAAGTATAGGTTTGGAATAGATCTTACAATTCCGTCTGCATACAAAGTATTTAAGGAAGAAAACAACACAGTTTGGTTTCAGCGTGAAATTCGTAAAGGGCATGTAAATCTTATTGTTTATGAGTTGCCAAGAACAGTAAAGCTTGATTTTGAACAACCTTTAGAGGATATTATTCGTATACGCGATTCCTTTGGCCGGGCATTTATTCCAGGCAGATTAGCAAAGACGCACCTTATCACTGAAGCAGCTTACGAGCCCTATGTTTATGAGACCAGCGTTGATGGCATACGAGCAATAGAGACGAGGGGCACCTGGGAGGTAAAAGGAGACTTTATGGCTGGGCCTTTTCTACAGTTTTTATTGGATGATAAAAAAAACAACCGATACCTTGTTATGGAAGGTTTTGTTTTTGCACCAACGGTAGCCAAAAGAGATTATGTTTTTGAAACAGAAGCGATTATGCAGTCAATGCAACAACAAAAACAGGACTAATCTTCTTTAGACGTGTCTTTTTTCTCTTCTTCTTTGGTGGCGCTCTTAAACTCTTTAATTCCTGTACCAAGCCCCTTCATAAGTTCGGGAATTTTTCTTCCACCAAACAACAACAGTATCGCTGCTAAGATGATAAGACCTTCGGGAAAGAAACTAAATGCAAATATCATACTATTGATTTTATACAAATGTAACAAAGAAAACGGACTTAGCAGAAGTCAGCCTAAGCTATCAAACAACTAGCTATATTTGCACAGATGGACAACAAAAAAAACAAAAAAAAACGGTTTTCGCAACGATGGCTTGCTAAGTACCGTTTTGTTATACTAAACGAAGAAACATTTGAGGAGCGAGTTTCTTACAAACTCAGCCGTTTAAACATCTTTCTGGCTGTTGGTATTACTATAGTTTTGCTTATTGCTACCACCTTTTTGGTTATTTCGCGCACCTCTTTGAAAGAATACATACCCGGCTATGACTCTTCTGAAATAAGAAGACAAGCAATTCGAAATAATTTTCGTTTGGATTCATTACAGGGCGCGCTGTTAAGAAACCAACAGTATATTTCATCTGTTAATAAAGTTTTAAGGGGAGATTTAGATCTCCAAGAACTGGAAACACAGATGCAGCTAGACACGTCACAATTTGATTACGCCGCCGGATTCTCTACATCATCAGCAGATTCTCTGCTTCGTGCTGAAGTAGCTCAAGACGAAAAGTACAATTTACCGGCCTCTGCTGGACAAACGATTCCATTTGTTTTATTTCCACCTGTTTCAGGCACGATCAGCCATGGTCTTGACCCATCTAGCGCACATTACGCCGTAGATGTTGTAGTACCAAGAGATACGCCAGTGAAAGCGGCCGCTGAAGGCAACGTGATTTTTGCTAGCTGGACAACCGAGACGGGCTATGTTCTCATTATTGACCACCCATTTAATATTATATCTGTTTATAAACATAATGCCTCACTATACGTTCGCCAAGGAGATATTGTTGAGCCAGGTCAAGTGATTGCTGTTGCTGGTAATAGCGGAACTATGACAACAGGGCCACATCTACACTTTGAGCTTTGGAGTGACGGATATGCGCTGAACCCTGAAGAGTTTATAGACTTCGAATAATGAGCATTAAACAATTTTTTGCAAAAAGATTGGCAAAACGCGCCGTGAACAACACTAAAAAATGGACGCAGAATCCAATAGCTACTCAAGAAAATGTTTTAAAAGGATTACTTAAAAAAGCAAAAAACACTACGTTTGGACAAGACCATCATTTTTCACAGATAAATAATTACAGCGACTTTGTGAGGCGTGTCCCCATTCGGGATTACGAAGGCTTAAGGCCGTATGTTGACAGGGTTGTTGCTGGTGAAGCAGACATACTATGGCCGGGAAAACCACGATATTTTTCTAAAACTTCTGGCACCACTTCAGGAATAAAGTATATACCCATATCAAAGGAGTCGATGCCAACGCATATAAAAACAGCGCAAAACGCGCTATACCACTATATTTACCATTCTGGCAACACATCTTTTGTTGACGGAAAAATGATATTCTTACAAGGCAGCCCAACACTGTCTAAAACCAACGGCATTGACACTGGGCGCCTATCGGGAATAGTTGCGCATTATATACCTTCGTACTTACAAAAAAGCCGCATGCCTTCTTGGGAAACAAATTGCATTGATGATTGGGAGCAAAAAGTAGACGCCATTGTTGAAGAGACCCACCACGAAGACCTGCGCTTAATCAGCGGGATTCCACCATGGGTAAAGATGTATTTTGAACGCCTAACCGCCAAAAAGCATAAATCAATAAAAGACATTTTTCCAAACTTTTCATTGTTCGTATATGGAGGTGTAAATTACAAGCCCTACAGGTCAGTTTTAGAGGATTTGATAGGCAAAAAGATTGATAGTGTAGAGTTGTATCCAGCTTCAGAGGGGTTTATCGCCTTCCAAGATCAATTAGAAGAGAATGGGATGCTATTGCAACTGGATGCTGGGATTTTCTATGAGTTTGTAGAAGCAGATAAAATACACGATAAAAAACCACTTCGAATCTCTTTGGCAGATGTTAAAAAGGGCGTTAATTACGCTATTATTCTCAATACTTCCGCGGGTTTATGGGGGTATAATATCGGTGATACCATTGAGTTTGTAAATCTTAACCCGTATCGTATTGTAGTTACAGGAAGAACAAAGCATTTTATTTCGGCATTTGGCGAGCATGTTATTGGCAAAGAAGTAGAGGAAGCGATGCAAAAAACAACCAAAACACATAGTGCACGTGTCACAGAATTTACGGTAGCACCACAGGTAACACCCACAGAGGGGCTGCCTTACCACGAGTGGTGGGTAGCTTTTGATGTGCCCCCAAAAGATTTGACTATCTTTACTGCTAAATTAGACAAAGAATTGCGCCAACAAAACACCTATTACGATGATTTGATTTCGGGGGGTGTTCTCCGCCCCTTAGTGATTCGGTCATTGCCCAAAGATGCTTTTGAGCATTATATGAAAAGCATTGGTAAGCTCGGAGGTCAAAACAAAACACCACGATTAAAAAATGACAGACAAATTGCAGATATGTTAGATAAATTATTTAACACAAAATAAACCCCAATAATTTTCGTTTTGCTTTTAGCAACGACATAAAACTCAGAATTATGAGCAATTCTACACCAAAAAAAACAGATAACGAAGAAATAGATTTAGGCGTTCTTTTTAATTCGATTGGAAAAGGCATTTCTAAGCTTATTGCCGCAATAGGCAGCGTTATCGTGTTTTTGCTAAATACAGCTTTAACTGCGGCTATATTTGTGCGTAAACACACCAAATCTTTTGCTGTTGCCTGTGTTATTGGGCTTTCAGGAGGAATAGTTCTGGATATCATAACTCCTGAGGAATATATTGGCTCGGCAACCTTAGAGCCCCACTTTGAAAGCGCAAGACAGCTTTATAGTAATATAAAATATTTGGACGACTTAGCTAATCAAAATGACTCTATTCAGTTGGCAGCTTTTTTTAATATCTCCCCAAGCGATGCCTCAAAAATTTCATCTTTTGAAATAGCTCCTTTTTACAACGAAAACAATCTACTCAAACAATATAACGACTATGTTTTGGACCTAGATTCCCTGGTTGCTGCAGAAATTACTTTTTCGGATTATCAGAAGCAATTAGACGGCTTTGAAAGAAAAATTCATACACTAACTGTTAAGTCATCCAAACAAGATATTTTTGGCTCATTATTGGCTCCGTTGCTAAAATCAGTTTCCGATGTGGGTTATTTTAAAGACCAACAAATCAATAAATTGTCAAATTTGGAACTAAGCGACTCCGTAACACAAGTGTCCATAGTACAAACCGATTCACTTTTATCAATTTTTGAAGAGGTTAGAATTGTGGAGGCTAACAAAGAGTTTTCGAACGGAACAAATTTATATATGTCTGAAAAAGCGGAAGATAATGCTGAAATTTTATTGCTAAATCGTAAAATTGAGCTTACCGAACAGCTTGAAGAAATCCGAACTGAAAAAATAAAAGCAAGAAACGTGGTAGATGTTATTGCGGCTTTTCCTGAAGTGGGTTATTTAGATAAAAGTATTTGGAAAAACAAAAAACTTCAAGGATTAATTCTAGGCTTTTTGTTGATTAGTCTATTCTATGCGGCGCTTAATATAGACTCATTTATTATGTCAAACAGTGAAGAGTAGCAACATTTTAATTACAGGTGGCGCCGGATTTATCGGCTCCCATGTTGTTAAGTGTTTTACTGCTGATGAAAGGTATAATGTCTTTAATTTAGACAAGCTTACTTATTCTGGAAACCTAAATAATCTTACAGAAATTGAAGCCAGAAACAACTACATTTTCATACACGGAGATATTACAGACAGGGATTTCTTAGAGAAACTCTTTTCAAAACATAAGTTTGATTATGTAGTTCATCTAGCTGCAGAATCACACGTGGACCGCTCTATCAAAGATCCTTTTGTTTTTGCAAGTACAAATATTATGGGTACTCTTAACTTGTTGCAATGTTTTAAAGAAAACCAAGGAAGGATGTTTTATCACATAAGTACAGATGAGGTGTATGGAACCCTTGGCGAATCAGGACTTTTTGCAGAGAATTCACCATACCAGCCCAATTCACCCTATGCAGCATCAAAGGCAAGCTCTGACCACTTCGTTCGCGCTTATGCTAAAACTTATATGCTTCCTGTAATTATATCGAATTGTTCTAATAATTATGGTCCTAACCAATTTCCCGAAAAATTTATCCCTGTATGTATTCAAGCCATTATCAAAAACAAAAAGATTCCTGTTTATGGCGACGGAAGGTACACCCGAGATTGGCTTTATGTAGAAGATCACGCCAAGGCAATAAAAATGATTTTAGAAAAAGGAAAAAAGGGAGAAACATACAATATAGGCGGATTAAACGAATGGAATAACATTGACTTAGTAAAGCTTTTGATTCAGGAAACCGACAAAGCACTTGGCAGATCTGAAGGCGCATCATTACCTTTAATTAACTTTGTAAAAGATCGCCCCGGGCATGATAAAAGATACGCTATTGACAACACTAAAATTATGCGGGAACTCGAATGGAAGCCGGAGTATACTTTTGAAGAAGGGATTGTAAAAACCATAGGGTGGTATTTATCAAACCAAGAATGGATAGACTCCATAATTGACGGATCGTATCAAAATATTACTTTTAACACATGAAAGGTATAATACTAGCAGGCGGTTCAGGCACGCGACTTCACCCGATAACACTATCGGTCAGTAAGCAACTCATGCCTGTGTACGACAAACCGATGATATACTATCCATTGTCAACACTGATGAGCGCAGGAATTCAAGAGATTTTGATTATTTCCACACCAAAAGACCTTCCACTTTTTGAACGCCTATTAGGCGATGGCAGCCAACTAGGATGTTCATTCACATATGCTGTACAAGCCGAACCAAAAGGCCTGGCCCAAGCATTTTTATTAGGCGAATCTTTTATTGGTAACGATTCCGTAGCACTGATTTTGGGAGACAATATCTTTTATGGAACTGGGTTTCAATCAACACTTCAAAATTGCACAAATCCAGAAGGCGGAATTATTTTTGCTTATGAGGTTCAGGACCCTGAACGGTACGGCGTAGTAAATTTTGACCCATCAGGCAAAGCGACGTCGCTAGAAGAAAAGCCAAAAAAACCAGTATCAAAATTCGCAGTGCCGGGAATTTATTTTTACGATAACGAGGTTGTTTTTGTTGCAAAAAGTATAGTCCCTAGTGCCCGCGGAGAGCTGGAAATTACAGATGTAAATAAAGTATATTTGGAACAAAATAAACTTCAAGTAAAGGTGCTGGACAGCGGAACAACTTGGCTAGACACAGGCACATTCACCTCGCTTATGCAAGCCGCGCAGTTTGTACAAGTTCTACAAGACCGCCAGGGGCTTAGTATAGGCGCTATTGAAGATGTAGCTCTTCAAATGGGCTATATAAATCAAAACCAACACCATAAACTTATTTCACTATTTATTAAAAGTGGTTACGCAAATCAGTAGGCATGCAGATAGAAAAAACCAAGTTAGCGGGCTGTGTTGTAGTTACTCCAAAAACGCACACAGATGATCGTGGTTATTTTATGGAAAGCTATCGCCGCTCGTGGATGGATTCATTAACTGATTTTTCGGGAGACTTTGTACAGGACAATCAATCCCTTTCTCGTTATGGCACCATAAGAGGCCTGCATTTTCAAGTAGGAGAAAATGCGCAATCTAAACTTTTGAGAGTCTTACAAGGATCTATTTTGGATGTTGTTGTAGATTTACGACAAGACTCACCTACTTACGGAGAGCACATTAGTGTAGAGCTTTCAGATGAAAACAATCATCAGCTATGGGTTCCTAAGGGATTTGCGCATGGCTTTTCTGTACTTTCGGAAACAGCACTAGTATGTTACAAGTGTGATGCATATTACAACAAAGACGGGGATTATGGGATTCACCCATTAGACGAAACATTAAATATAGATTGGAAAATCCCTAAAGCTGTGCAGGTGCTTTCTGAAAAAGATAGTGGATTGCCAAAATTTAAAGAAATTGCGTCTTGAAAAAGGTATTGGTTACAGGAGCAGATGGCCAGTTGGGATTAGCAATTAAAGCTGCAAAAGCAGCTTATCCAGGAATATCTTTTTTATTCACTGGCAAGAAAGATCTTGACGTTACCAGCCCTAAACAAATAGATCTGTTTTTTAGGGCAAACCGGTTTGACTTTTGCGTCAACGCTGCGGCTTTTACCAACGTGGATAAAGCAGAAGAGGAAATACCGGCCGCATATTTATTAAATGAAACAGCGCCTAGGCTTTTAGCAAATGCCTGTAAATCCCACAATGTATTTCTTGTTCATGTCTCTACTGATTATGTTTTTGATGGCACTAAAGGCACTCCTTATACTATTGATGATACGCCTAACCCGATAAATGTGTATGGCGCTTCCAAACTAGCAGGAGAAAAAGCAATTGAAAATGTATGCTGTAACTACTGTATTGTCCGCACCTCTTGGCTATATTCCGAGTATGGAACTAACTTTCAGACTAAAATTTTGGCTAAAGCAAAATCATTGCCTTATTTGGAGGTAGCATGTGATTTGTACGGTACCCCCACCTATGCGCCCAATTTAGCGGTGTTTTTATTAAATAAAATAAGGGATTTAGCGTTTGTATCTAATATGGAACATTTTAGTGATGGAAAAACGATGAGTTGGTATGATTTGGCGAAACAGCTAACAACTGTTGAAATCAAAACAACAACAGCAATATTTAATTTAAAAGCAAAAAGGCCAATGAACTCAGCACTAAAAGTTAAGACATAGAACAAAATGAAAAAAAAAGCATTAATTACAGGAATAACAGGCCAGGACGGATCATATTTGGCTGAATTTTTGATTGGCAAAGGATACGAAGTTCATGGAATAATTAGGCGCTCCTCATCTTTTAATACAGAACGAATAGAACACCTGTATATCGAGGAATTAATTAGAGATTTACACTCAAAACGAAAAGTTTCCTTGCATTACGGGGACATGACAGATTCTACAAATCTTATTCGCTTAATAAAAGAAATAAATCCTGATGAGATTTATAATCTCGCCGCACAGTCTCACGTAAAGGTTTCTTTTGACCTCCCTGAGTACACAGCTGAAACGGATGCAATTGGAACGCTTCGTTTGCTAGAAGCTGTTCGCATATGTGGTCTAATCGAAACGACGCGAGTTTATCAAGCATCAACCTCTGAGTTGTATGGCGAGGTTCAAGAAATTCCACAAACAGAAACAACACCTTTTTACCCAAGATCGCCTTATGGCGTAGCAAAATTATACGCCTATTGGATCACGAGAAATTATCGGCAATCATATGGGATGTATGCTGTTAATGGTATTTTATTTAATCATGAATCTGAGCGTAGAGGAGAAACTTTTGTGACTAGAAAAATATCACTCGCTGCTGCTCGGATAGCTGCTGGTAAACAAGACAAGTTATATCTTGGAAATTTAGACTCGCTTCGTGATTGGGGCTACGCAAAAGACTATGTAAAGTGTATGTGGTTAATGCTCCAGAACGATAAACCTGAAGATTTTGTAATTGCTACGGGAACTCAACATTCAGTTCGTACATTTTGTAGCCTTGCTTTTGAAGTAGTCGGGATTAATCTTAAATGGGAAGGAGATGGAGTTAAGGAAAAAGGTGTTTGTGCTGCAACAGGGATGGTCTATGTTCAAGTTGATCCAAAGTATTTCCGGCCAGTGGAGGTAGAAACGCTCCTTGGAGACCCAACAAAGGCAAAAAAAGTTTTGGGATGGAACCCTAGTGACACTTCTTTTGAAGAGTTGGTCAAGATAATGGTTAAGCATGACATGGAGCTAGTTAATAAAGAAACAACCATCAAGAAATTTCACGATTAAATGGACAAATTAGCTAAAATATATGTTGCTGGACACGGAGGCTTAGCAGGAAGCGCTTTATGTAAAATTTTGCAACAAAAAGGATATACGAATCTTATTTATCGCACTCATTCTGAGTTGGACTTGACTAATCAAAAAGCAGTTGAAGCATTCTTTGCAAAAGAAAAACCAGAGTATGTTTTTCTCGCCGCAGCTAAAGCAGGTGGGATTGTAGCAAACAACACTTACAGAGCTGATTTTATTTATCAAAACATGATGATTCAAAACAACGTGATTCATCAAAGTTATGTGAATGGCGTGAAGAAGCTGTTATTTTTAGGAAGTACCTGCATTTATCCTAAGGAATGCCCACAACCCATGCGAGAAGACGCTTTATTATCAGGCCCATTGGAATATACCAATGAACCATACGCGATTGCTAAAATTGCAGGGATTAAGATGTGTGAAAGTTATAATATACAGCATGGCACAAATTTTATTTGTGTGATGCCTACAAACCTATATGGACCAAATGACAATTATGATTTAGAAACTTCGCATGTACTGCCTGCATTGCTTCGCAAAATGATTTTGGGTAAGCATTTACAAAAAAGCGATTTTGAATTTATAAAATCAGATTTAGAGAAAAGACCTATACAAGGGTTAGATCATACAGCTTCAGAGCATCAAATAATAGCTGTTCTTAGCAAATATGGGATTCGAGACAAAGGAGAAAGCGTAGAAGTAGAAATTTGGGGCACTGGTAAGCCGATGCGTGAGTTTTTATACAGTGAAGATATGGCAGACGCCTGCGTGCATATTATGGAGCGTGTAAATTTTGAAGACACTTATGATAACAACTTAAAAGAAGTGCGTAACACACAGATCAATATTGGCACAGGAAAAGAAATTTCTATAAAAGCACTTGCCGAAATGATTAAACAGGTCGTGGGGTTTAAAGGGGAGCTATATTTTAACACTTCTAAGTCAGACGGAACCATGCGTAAGCTGACCGATGTTTCTAGGCTTATAAAATATCAATGGAATGAAAAAACGGAGCTAAAAAACGGAGTAAAAAATTTATATAGACTCTTAAATGAATGAAATAGAGTTAAAAAATAAGTCTCAAAATAGACTCCTAATAGAGAATATCACATCACTATCTTTGTTACAGTGGGTGAATTATCTTATTCCTCTTTTTTTAATTCCATTTCTAGTAAGGTCATTAGGGACAGAATTGTTTGGGCTGGTAATGTTTGCCCAATCGCTGTCAACAATTTTTATAATTTTTTCGGACCTTGGGTTTTCAATTACAGGGACTCGTCAAATTTCTACTACAATAGGTGATAATAAACAAATTTCTGACACTTTTTGGAGCATAACAGCTATTAAAATAGTCTCCTTAATATTTATGTTTTGTGTTTTGCTTATATTAATATCAATTGTCCCCAAAATTTCTAATGAGCCCACACTTTTTATCTATTCTTTTGGAGTTACAATTGGCGCGACTATTTTTCCATCTTGGTTTTTTCAAGGCATTCAAAAAATGAAAATTATTACAGTTGTAAATGCTACGGCAAAACTAATCTTTGCTTTTCTTGTTGTAATATATGTAGCTTCACCTGAGGACTATTTATTAGTGCCTTTGTTTAATTCTTCAGGATTTATAATCGCAGGTGTTTCGGGACTGATTTACGCAACAAGGCAAGTAACTTTTGTAAAACCCAAGCTCAAAAATATTAAGGCATTGCTAAAAGAGAGCGCACCAGTTTTATTATCATCCGTCGCAACAACACTATATACTTCGAGCAATGTTTTAATTCTGGGGTTTTTAACAAACAATACTATTACAGGAATATACGCAAGCTTTGAAAAGATAATTTTGGCCTTTAAAGGGGTTTATGGCCCAATTTATCAAGCAATGTTCCCATGGCTTTCGGTTAAAAACAATATTAATAAACGGATAAAAAAAATGGCTCCGTATGTTTTTATAGTGGGTTTTGTAGGGTCTCTTGTTTTAATTACTTTTTCAAAGCAGATATTAGAAGTTGTTTTTAATGATCAACTCATTGTTTCATACAATAAAGGCTTTCAATTAATTTCCACAGTTATGTTTTTAGCCGGGACCAACATGCTTTATAATTTTCTTTTTTTGTCAGCAAAAAAAGAATATGTATTACGCATGAAAATTTTGGCAACCACAAGCCTAATAGGCCTGTCGTTGTCCATATTTCTTACATCTAGTTATGGAATTTATGGAACTATAATTGCCGTTATATTAACAGAGTTAATACTTTTAATATGGGGGTATTTCACATATAAAAAGTTAACGTTGTGAAAAATCTCATTGTGATACAAGTCGTCGCTCCTGACTACAGGGAAAAGTTTTTTGGACATTTACAGAAAACCCTTGGTAATAACTTCCGACTGTACTCCGGGGATGTAGATTTTCAAAAATCAATAAAGTCAGAGAATAAAATTTTACAAACTAAAATAATTAATAAGTTCTTATTCAGACGTAACCTTTTGTTTCAATTTGGAAGTCATTGGAGAGAGCTCTTTAAAAAAAACATTATCGTAATTGGGCTTAACCCAAGAATAATTTCAAACTGGACCTTTCTTATTTTAAGAAGCCCGCTGGGCCTAAAAACCTATGTGTGGGGACACGCTTGGCCTAGAAAAGGGCCAAACAGCAAAACAGCCATCTTAAGACACTTTATGCAACGTTTAGCCTCAGGCACCATAACTTATTCAAAAGCACATAAAAAAGAGCTTCGGATAAAGCATCCTAAGCTATGTGTTTTGAATGCTCCGAATGCTTTATACTCACAGCAACAAATAGGAGAACTTGAACTCCCCAAAGATCAAGTAAAAAACATCATATATGTAGGAAGGTTAGTTGTAAATAAAAAACCACTTTTTTTGATTAAAGCATTTCACAAGCTTATTGACTTAGACGCGAATCTAATTATTGTCGGAGATGGCCCAGAAAGGAAAAAGATTGATAAATATGTTGAAACTCACAAGCTTGAATCTAGAGTTCAATTAATGGGGCATATAAATAATTTTAATAAACTAAAGGAGCTTTATGCCACATCTTTGGTTAGTGTTTCTCCTGGCTATGTAGGCCTTTCAATTACTCAAAGCTTTGCTTTTGGTGTTCCGATGTTAATTTCTAGAAATGAAAGCCATTCACCTGAAATAGAAGCGGCAAAAGAAAGCAGCAATGCTATTTTTTTTCAAACAGATAATCAAAATGACTTCTGCTTAAAACTCAAAGAAATTTTTAAATCTAAAAAAGTGTTTCTTGAAAAAAGAAAGCTAATTGCTGATCAATGTAAAAAGCACTACACTATTGAGCAAATGGCCGGTTCTTTTTTTAAAATCTTAAGAGACAATTAAAATGGTATTTTCTGTCATCGTTTTTATAGGCACTGTTTTAATATGCTTTAAGTTTCCATACAAAGGTCTTATTCTACTATTGAACATAAACATTATTAGGAACCTTCAGTCGATTACTATTCAAAACCCATGCTTAAAGTGTATTTCTGATCCAGATATTGTTCTTGGTGGGGTGCTGCAAGTATTGGGCTTAATAATAGTTTTCGTTAGAGGTACATCCACCAAATCCCCCACATATAAACTTGATTTTGTTGATATGTTTTTAGGGCTAACCTTTTTTTTGCTTATAATATCTTCAGGCATTAGTGATTCTCCAAGCGAGGCATTTCTTTACACCACAAAGTATTTACTTTTAGGGATTCCTTATTTTTTTGTTACCAAAGCATTATTTATTAATTCGAAAGACTTCAAAGAAAATTTAACTAAAATGTTAGTTTTTGCAGTTAATCTTTCAGTCATTTTTGGAATTATTGCCGCACTAATAGTAATAATTAGCGGCTATGAAGAACCCTACGCCAAGTATGGAGTAGTGATGCGATTAACAATTCAAGGAGTTCACCCAATTCCTTTTGCACAAGCGGTTGGTTTTGGACTACTATCAGCCTTATTTCTTATTGTCAATAAAATTAAATCTAAAAAAAGCATTTTACAACTATTAGTTAAAGCCGCGTTTTTAACAATCATTTTACTTTTTACAAATACCCGGGGTGTAGTTGTGAGCCTAGTTTTATCTCTTATTTTGGCAGCAGGATTTTACTTAAAATCTCCTAAAATTAATAAGAAAATAGCAACAATTTTTTTAATCTCTGTTTTATGTTTTTTCACTGGGGTAATCCTTTTTATTGATATCAAATCTTTATTTGGAAGATTTTATTTTGACCCATACGCTTTTGAATCAACTTTTTTGCGTTTAGACTCTTTATTTGAAAGTTTTAAAATATTTAAGCAAAAACTCTTCACAGGTATAGGCCCAACAGGATTCCCTACATATTCAGTTCTTCCATACCCACACAACTTCATTTTAGAGTATATTGTATTTTTTGGAATTTGGGGAGCAATTCTAATGGGACTATTCACAATCTTTATATTGGAACTTTACCTAGTAACGTTAAAAAACAAAAAAGATGTTTTTTATGTATTCCTTTTCATTACATTTCTTTTTTATTTTATTGAAACTCAGGTAAGTTTTACATTGTGGACCCACAAGGGGGTATACTTTTCATTAGGGTTACTCATGGCATATTATACGATTAATAAAAGGTGCGTTAAATAATATGAAAAAGATAATAGATAAATTACTAGCACTTTTTTTGTATAGCTTTTCAGCAACAATTTTTATACCACCCTCTCTTAAACCATTATTAGTTATAGGCCTCGGAGTAGTATCTTTTATAATATTTATTAGCTCAAAGAAACGTGTCATAAACAAAAAACTTTTTATTTTATCTAGCCTTGTATTTGTACTGTATGGTTTAAGCTTAACGACCTCTACTAATATTTCAGACGGATTAAAAATGTTAGAAACTAAACTTTCAATGGTTTTTTTCCCTTTGATTTTTTTAATCTTTTTATCTGCAAAAAAAATAAGGGAAGTTATTTCCTTGGAAAAGTTTAGCAAGCTTTTTTACTACATAAATACAGCATACTCTGTTATTTTACTTGTTTATTTTACTCAATATGAAAACCCCAAATATCCAAGCCTGTACATTCCGGGGTTTTATCAAAGCGCCTCTCAAGACATTCCTTTAATTGGGGAACACCACACTTACATTGGGCTTATCCTCTCTATATCCATTCTTCTTTTCTATTGCTTAAAGTTGAAAGGAGATGTTTTCAAACCCGCTTTTTCTTCTTTATGTTTAGCGCCTATTGGACTCTTAATTTGGCTATTGCAGCCTAGAGCAATCATTCTAGGCCTGTTCATTGCGCTATTGATGCTGTTCCTGACATCCATAAAGAAAAATATTACAGTTATAACAACAGTGATTGTTATAACTGGGGCTATTATTGTGTTGTTAACCCCTGCAAAAAACAACCGCTTTTTAGAAATTAAAAACTTATTTGATTACAGCCAGTTTAATTCGGCGAGTCAAAGATTGATCATATTAGAATGTACGATTGAGGAAATAAAACAAAATCCATTTATAGGATTGGGGATTGGAACCACTAATAGTGCCATTGGCAGTTGTTTCAATAAAAAGGCAAATGAGCCTGAGCAGAAAGCATTCAACACTCACAATCAATATCTAGACTTATGGCTTACGTGTGGGCCACACGCACTAATTTTATTCATCTTTTTTCTTTTTGCTATTCGAAAACACATTTTAGATTCATTGGATAGAAGGTTTATTCCCATTCTTTTTTTGTTTGCATTTACTATGTTTTTTGAAAATATTTTAGAGCGCCAAACAGGCATTATAGTGTTTTACTTTATAATTTTTCTTATAGCCGGGCAGAGCACAAAAACAAGTCCCCCAAGGACACTTTTAATTGGCCCGCTTCCAAATCCAGTTACAGGCCTTTCAATAGCCAATAAACTCGTTTTAGATACAGTTACCATTTATGGTAAGCGACCGCTGTCTATTAATACGTCTCCAAGAAATTTTAGCGAAAAACTAGGCCGTTTTAATTTAATATCAATAGCACATTTTGCACTTAATTATCTAGAAATATACAAGGTTTTTTTTGCACAAAGAGTTTTTTACACACCTGGACAAACACTTTTCGGTGTGTTAAAGTACGCACCTTTTGTTTTGGTTTCTAAGTTTTTGGGCAAAGAAATTATTGTCCATATTCACGGGGGATATATTAGAAAACAACACGATCAACTTAGAGGCTTAACAAAAAAAGTATTTGGGAAAGTATTGTCATACAGCAACAAGGGCGTTGTATTGTCAAAAACGCTACAAGACAATTTAAGTCCCTTTATTCCCAAAGAGAATATTTATGTGCTTCCAAATTTTTATAATAATCAACTTACAGAGCAAATCATTGAAAAGTCCTTTTCCAGCCTTAAGATTTGTTATTTAAGCAATTTAATGAACGAAAAGGGCATCTTTTTTCTTCTTGATGCACTTGAAGAATTAAACGCAAAAGGAGTTCCTTTTAAGGCCACAATAGCCGGACATATTGATCAGTCACAAGAAAAAAAGCTTTTAAATAAAATGGCTCAAATAGAAGGACTCTCATATAAGGGATTAGTTAGAGGTGAGGAAAAGCGCCAAATGCTGCAAGATGCCAATGTCTTTGTATTACCAACATTTTATAAGATGGAGGGGTTGCCGATTTCAATAATAGAAGCAATGGCAACTGGAAATGTCATTATTTCGACTGATCATGGTGCTATTTCAGATTTAGTTACAGAAGGGGATAATGGGTTTTTAATTAAGAAAAAGTCTGTAGATGCAATTTTAGAAAAATTATTGTTACTTGCGAAAGAACCTAAAGTGGCAAAAAAGATATCTGCAAATAATATCGCAAAGGCGAAAAAAAACTTTAGTGACAAAAAATTTTCAAAAGGATTATTAAATATAATTCATGCATAAGTTAGAGAAACATCATATCCCAAAAGGCTTTAGAGGGAAGTCAAAGTTTTATGTGCAATTATGGTGGCTTGTTCAAGCGACTCTTATTAATTGTTCTCCACAAGTTTTTTATGCATGGAGAAGGTTTTTGCTAAGAGCTTTTGGAGCAACAATTGGAAAAAAAGTACTTATTAGGCCATCGGCAAAGTTTACTTATCCATGGAAGGTTTCGATTGGTGATCACTCTTGGATTGGAGACAATGTAGTTTTATACAGTTTAGGCGTAATTGAAATAGGAAGCAACACTGTCATATCTCAAAAATGTTATCTGTGCACAGCTTCTCATGATTATAACAAAGAAAGCTTTGACACCATTGCAAAAACCATAACAGTAGGCAACGGGTGTTGGTTGGCAACTGATGTTTTTGTGGCACCTGGTATTTCTATAGGAGAAGGGGCTATTATTGGTGCAAGAAGCTCGGTATTTAAGAACATTGAAGCGCGCACTATCAATATTGGGTCACCAACTAAAAATATTGGAAATCGTATAAAAGTTTAGTGTGAAAACCGTACTAATATCCCCATTTTTCTACCCCGACGAAATTGGAATTGCCCTTTACAACAAGCTTACTGTAGACTATCTTTTAAAAAATAAATACGATGTTAGCATAATAACTGCAGTACCTTATTACCCTGAATGGAGAGTTAAAGAACCATATGTTAAAGCTAAGTTATTTACAAAAGAAAAATATTTAGAAGCCACCGTTTTTCGTATTAAGCTATTTGTCCCAAAAAACCCAACTGCCATAAAAAGAGTTTTACAGTTAGCTCATTTTACAATACTTTCAATAAGGTATGTTTTTTCTGTGCCAAAAGATTGTAAGATTATAGTAGTATCTCCATTTACAAGCGGGATTATTACAGCATTGCTAATTAAGTTATTCAGAGGAGGTAAGATTTGGTGTCACATTCAAGACTTTGAATTCGATGCAGCAATAGCTAGCTTTTCCTTTAAGCGGTTTATAAAACTTCTTCACAAAATAGAATCGTTTTTGTTTAATAGATGTGATAAAGTTAGTACTATAAGTAAAGCCATGTTTATAAAGCTGCAAAACAAGACAAGTACACCAGCAACTTTATTCCCCAACTTTATAAACGTTAAAAATTTTAAACAAACATATAAAACTCACCCTTATTGTAATTTATCGCAAAAACCGCAACTTCTTTACAGCGGCAACCTTGGGGAAAAACAAGATTGGGATTTTTTTGAGAAGTTTTGCAAAGAGGTTTATAACAATGTCGATATTACTATTGTAGGTGATGGAGCTATGCGAGATATATTAAAACAAAAACTCAAGGACTTAAGTAACATCCGTTTTTTTAATTTAGTTCCGTTTCGAGAATTGCCACAACTTTTGTGTAGTTTTGATGGACATATACTATTTCAAAAAAAAGAAGTTATCGACAGTGTTATGCCATCCAAACTTATTGCTATGATGTTGAGTGGAAAACCCTCTTTTATGTATGGAAATTCTCTATCTGAATCTAAACTTATTCTTGAAGAATCAGCAGGCGGAATTTTCTACAATGGAAATAACGCAAAAGAGTTTTCGGAAAGAGTTTTTGATTTATTAACGGATCACCAAAAGAGAGAATCAATGGGCAATGCTGCTAAAAAATATGCTCAACTACATTTTTCAGATAAAAATATTTTAAGGGACTTTGAGAACAACCTAAAGGATTTGTAGGATGAAAATAACAGTAGTAGGTACTGGCTATGTAGGCCTAGTCACTGGCACATGTTTGGCCGAGGCAGGTAATGATGTATTGTGCATTGATATCGATGCATTAAAAGTGCAAAGAATGCAAAAAGGAGATGTGCCTATTTATGAGCCGCATCTGGAAACTTTTTTTGAGCGAAATATCAAGTCGGGGAGACTTCACTTTTCTACCAAAATTGATGAGGGCGTTGATCATGGAGAAATCATTTTTTTAGCACTTCCTACACCAGAGGATGAGGACGGCTCTGCCGACTTATCGTATGTTCTGGGTGTTGCCAATCAAATTGGGACCTTGATAAAAGACTATAAAGTTATCGTAAGTAAAAGTACAGTGCCCGTGGGAACGGGCGAACGTGTAAAAGCAACCTTAAAAGCTAAAACCGATGTTTCTTTTGACGTGGTTTCCAACCCAGAGTTTTTGCGTGAAGGGTTTGCTGTGGAAGACTTTATGAAACCAGACAGGATTATTATTGGAGCGGAATCAGAACGTGCCAAAAAAATTATGGGGAAGCTGTATACCACATTTGTACGAACGGGTAACCCTATAGTATTTATGGATATCAAATCGGCAGAGCTTACTAAATATGCCGCCAACGCTTTTTTAGCAACTAAAATTACTTATATGAACGAAATCGCTAATTATTGCGAAAAGGTTGGAGCAAATGTGGATGATGTGCGTATAGGGATGGGCCTTGATGAGCGCATTGGTAAACGTTTTTTATTTCCTGGGATTGGGTATGGGGGTTCGTGTTTTCCAAAAGATGTAAAAGCACTTCATAAATCCGGGTTGGACGTGCACTACCAGTTTAGCATATTGGAAAGTGTGATTGAGGTAAATGAAAAACAAAAAACAGCATTATTTCCTAAAATGAAGAAGTATTTTAATGGAAATATAAAGGGAAAAAAAATTGCGTTGTGGGGACTCGCATTTAAGCCAAATACAGACGACATACGCGAAGCCCCCGCGTTGTATATGCTTCAAAAACTCATAGAAGCCGGGGCAAACATTACTGCTTTTGATCCAGAGGCAATGGATAACGTAAAAGCAAAGCTGGGAGATAGTATTTCTTTTGCAGCAAATATGATGGATGCAGCTAAGGGAGCAGATGCGCTACTGATTTGTACGGAATGGCACGCCTTTAGAAACCCAGACTTTCATAAACTTACAGCAATGTTAAAAACAAGTGTGGTTTTTGATGGACGCAACATCTACAATCCCGAAGAAATGAAAGCATTAGGGATTGAGTATTATTCTGTAGGACGATGAAAGCATCAGTAAAAAGATTATTGAATAATTTAAGACACAGCCACATAAAAAAAGATATTAAATGTAATTCTAAATGGTTTGGGAACAAATATGGCGGCTTTTATGTCATACCAACTCTTCTTAGCAAAAATGCAATCGTATACTCGTTTGGAGTAGGAAAAGACATTTCTTTTGATAGAATGCTTATAAGTAGTTTTAAATGCCAAATATTTGCATTTGACCCCACTCCAGATTCAATAGCTTGGTGCAAACAACAAAATTTACCGGATCAATTCAATTTTTTTGAACATGGATTATCTACTAAATCAGAAAACGGCAACTTTTTTTTGCCAAAAAACAAAAACCACGTTTCAGGCAGTTTAGTTGAACACAATCAATTGTCCTCTGAAAATAAGATTTGTGTTAAAATGAAATCTTTTGAGGATATTTTGACGAACTTTAAACACGAAAAAGTCGATCTTATTAAAATGGATATAGAGGGTTCTGAATATGATGTGGCTGAAAGCATCCTTAATTCTGGTATAAACATTACTCAAATAGTTTTGGAAATTCATGAACGTTTTTTTCAAAGCGGAAGAGAAAAAACCATACGGCTATTAGAGATTTTTAGAAAAAATGGATTTTTATTACATTCAATTTCTAGTACATATGAGGATCTGTCTTTTGTGCACGAAAAAGCTATTCAACACAAATGATTATACATTCGATATATTAGATGAAAAAGGCTTTAGTTACCGGTGCCGCAGGCTTTCTTGGGTCACATTTATGTGATAAATTGTTGGCAAATAATATTGCCGTGATCGGCCTGGATAACTTGATTACAGGATCCATGTCTAATATTTCACATTTGCAAGAAAACCCAAATTTTCGTTTTATTAAACATGACGTGTGTCAGTTTATTGATATAGTGGATGATTTAGACTATATCCTTCATTTTGCTTCACCTGCTAGCCCAATAGATTATTTAAAAATTCCTATACAAACTTTAAAAGTCGGAGCACTTGGCACACACAATGCTTTAGGACTTGCACGCGCTAAAAATGCTCGTATTTTGGTGGCCTCAACGTCTGAAATTTATGGCGATCCACTGGTACACCCACAAACGGAAGACTATTTTGGAAATGTAAATACCATAGGTCCCAGGGGCGTGTATGACGAAGCTAAGAGGTATTTAGAGTCCATTACCATGGCGTATCATCGTTTTCATGATGTTGACACCCGCATCATCCGCATTTTTAACACATATGGCCCTAGAATGCGCTTGAACGACGGTAGGGTAATCCCTGCGTTCATGGGACAGGCATTAAGAGGTGAAGATTTAACCGTGTTTGGAGATGGTTCTCAAACCCGTTCCTTTTGCTTTGTTGAAGACGAAATAGAGGGGATTTATCGCTTGCTTCTAAGTGACTATCATTTGCCTGTAAATATTGGCAACCCTGATGAAATTTCAATTCTTGATTTTGCTAAAGAGATCATCAAATTGACAGGAACTGATAAACAAATAGTCTTTAAGCCCTTACCCAAAAATGACCCGCTCCAGCGCAAGCCCGATATTACTACGGCAAAACAAATATTGGGGTGGACGCCTCAAATAGAAAGAGGAGCAGGGATGAAGATCACTTATGATTACTTTAAGTCTTTAAGCGTTGAAGAATTAAATAAACTGAAACATAGAGATTTTTCGTCCTTCAAAGCGTAGGAATATATACAATAAGACCCCTACAATATCGTTATCTTAATTGAACAACATTTATAATATTGAATAAAAACATACAAGAAAGCATCAAGTTATTAAAATATTTTCCTTTTTGGTTTTTTGAATGGGGGTCGCTCTGTTTTTTTTACGTTCTTAGCCCGACACTACTAGTTAATAATAACTCAACACCATTTTATATAATAATATCTATTTGGGCGCTTGGCGGAATTATGTCGCGTTTTTATAACTATGAGCGCAACTTGACTTTTACAAAACAATTACAGCGCTTTATTTTATTTACTTTTATATGCGGATCACTTTTCTTTTTAGCCACCCTTTTTTTTTCAGACAAATTTGTTTGGAATACTACATCTTTTATAAAACTTACAGTTATTATATTTTTCATTAAAGCAGTCTCCATAATTGTTTTATTTAAGCTTAGGAAAAGTGCTTCGCTTTTTCAAGAAAACATATTAGTATACAATTCAGACTCAGGGAATAATTTTATTAAAGATGTCCATGAGTTAAAACGAACAGGGTTTAAGATTTATGAAGCAGACAAAACAATCTTTGAAGAAACCTCTTTTGATAAACTTGAAAAAATAATACAAGAAAATAAAATACAATCCTTATACGTGCCCCTAAATATGGTTTTAGATGGGGCAAATGCTCACATATTAAATTTAAACTGGAAAAAACAGACTCGCATAAAACTTATCACAAGTTATAACTCTCCCATTACTGGAAGAAATGCACAATTTTATGGACTTACGCAAGTAGTAAAATACTTTGTAAGTCCATTAGATTCAATTATTTATCGAATTCAAAAAAGAATTTTTGATATTCTTTTTTCTGGTATTGTGATTGTTGGGCTTTTATCTTGGTTTATCCCGCTTATGGCAGTCTTTATATGGGCAGACTCAAAAGGCCCAGTATTTTTTATTCAAAAAAGGCCTGGACGCTTTAAAAAACCAATCTCTTGTATTAAGTTTAGATCCATGACTGTTAATAATCGAACTGAAAAATCAGCATCTAGAAATGACGCAAGAATAACACGAATTGGAAAATTTATTCGCAAAAAAAGTATTGATGAACTACCTCAGTTTTTTAATGTTTTTTTTGGACAGATGTCTATTGTTGGACCTCGACCCAACTTAACGTCACAAAATGACAGGTACATTAAGATATTTGATGATTATTCAAACCGCATGTATTTAAAGCCCGGAATTACTGGTTTGGCACAAGTCAGCGGTGCAAGAGGTAGAATAGATACCGATATCGAAATGAAGCACCGTGTCAAATACGACATATTTTATATTTGTAACTGGTCTTTTGCGCTGGACATCAAAATCATTATACGCACTGTGCTAAATATTTTTAGAGGAGAAGATAAAGCCTACTAAACTTTCAAGTCATATCGTTTTGTTACCAAATATACCCCAAGCAACACGACACTTCCTGCACTTAGTTTAGAGGCCGTTAACCCATCTGCTCCTACCATAATGGCGTATGCAATACCAATTAGCGGTTGTAAATACGTAAACACTCCAACCGTACTTGCTTTGAGTTGTTTGAGCGCATAAACATTTAGCAGGTATGTCATAAAGGTTGTTCCTATTATCACAAACGCAAAACGCCAAATGGCTTCAAAAGGCAAAGTCACCCAGTTGACTCGGCTAAACTCAGTAAAACTTATGGGAAGGGCCATTATAAACCCAAATAAAAATAACCATTTTAATAAGTGTACGGTTGTATATTTTGCCGACAAGGATTTCACTAAAACCAAGTACATTGCAAAACTGGAAGCATTTACAATAAACAAGGCATTGCCTAACGGAATATTGGGAGCATCTTGTCGTATTTCATTTCCAAAAACAATTAAAACGAAAGCCCCGATAAAACCCAATACTACGCCTAAAATTCTAGGTAGTACAAGGCGTTCTTTTATTAGAAGAGCAGAAAACACAAACACCAATATGGGCGTAATGGTTATAAGGACTGCGCTATTAATGGGGGTTGAAAGTTCAATACCCTTAAAAAAGCAAAGCATGTTAACGACCATGCCTAAAAGCGCGCAAAGTAGCATCTTTGGAAGATCAGAACGAGATATTTTTTGTTGTGGAATAAACAGGCTTACTAACCAAAATAAAATCGCCGCGCCCAAAAGACGGACTTGTACAAAACCAAATCCTTGAATATACGTCGGCATCACTTCTTTTGCAATGGTATGGTTAAGACCGTATATGGTTGTTGCTCCCAAAGCAGCTAAAAGCGCAAGCGTTCGTTTATCCATTGAGTGCAGCTTTCATTTCAACAACAGTTGCTTTTGCGTTGCCCAAAAAAACTTTGTTACTCCAAATAAGTATTGGTCGCTTAAGACAGCTATATTCATTTTCAAGCAAAGCCTTATATACGTTTTCTGAAAACACAGCTTTTTCTCGTTTCATTTGAGCAAAGACACGTCCTCGTTTGTTTATGAGCCCTTCATAACTGTTGGAGTAGTTATATAAAAAGTGTAATTGTTCTGTAGTTACCATTTGTTCTTTTACATTTTGTAAGAAATTAGCATTTTCTATACCCAAAGATTTAATGATACGCATACAAGTAGAACAAGTTGAAAGATAAAGGAATGCATTTTTCATAATTACACAAATGTCCATCAAATAAATGAATTATTATACACCTTTAATCAAACTTAAATACATTTGTATTTTTAATAAGATATGGCAAAGAAAAAATTACACTTTAATTCCCGAACTATCCACGGCAGTCAACAACCCGACAAAGCATATGGATCTGTTATGCCCCCAGTTTATTTTACATCTACCTATGCACAAGAAGAGCCCGGGACACACCAAGGATATGAGTATAGCCGATCACACAATCCGACGAGGTCTGCATTAGAGGCCTCACTAGCCAATATTGAATCTGGCGCACACGGTTTAGCATTTGCTTCTGGGATGGCTGCTATTGATGCGGTAATGAAACTTTTAAAACCTGGCGATGAGGTAGTTTCAACAAATGACTTGTATGGCGGGACCTACAGAATTTTTGATAAGATGTTTGCCTCTTATGGTATTACTTTTCATTTTGTTCCAATGGGCGATATGGTTGGAGTTGAAAAGAAGATTAATGCAAATACTAAATTGCTTTGGGCAGAAACGCCCACCAACCCACTTTTAAAAGTCATTGATATTAAGGCCATGTCAGCACTAGCTAAGACATACAAGCTCTTACTAGCTGTTGATAACACATTTGCCTCACCTTACTTACAACGTCCTTTGGAGTTAGGAGCTGACATTGTCATGCACTCTGCCACCAAATATCTGGGTGGACACAGCGACGTTATCTTGGGGTCATTGGTTGTCAATGATATGCATTTGGCTGACCGTTTGGCATTTATTCAAAACGCCAGTGGCGCTGTACCAGGCCCGATGGACGCATTTTTGGTCTTGCGGGGGATTAAGACCCTTCATGTAAGAATGCAGCGACATTGTGAAAACGCGAGAGAAGTGGCGATGTTTTTAGAAAGCCACCCAGAAGTTTCAAAAGTTTATTGGCCAGGTCTTAAAGATCACCCAAATCATGGGGTAGCCAAATCACAAATGGATGATTTCGGAGGCATGATTTCTTTTGTACACAAAGACAATAGTCTAGAAAAAGCTGTAGCTATAGTGTCCTCATTTCGGGTTTTTACTTTAGCAGAGTCCTTGGGTGGTGTGGAAAGTCTTGTAGGACATCCTGCAAGTATGACACATGCGTCTATTCCGAAAGAAAAACGAGAAAAAACGGGGGTTACAGACGGTCTCATTCGCCTAAGTGTTGGAATTGAAGACAGTAAAGATTTGATTGCTGATTTAGCTCAAGCCTTGGGCTAACTAAAATTATACATACATTTAGGTTTCAAATCGACTATCATGGAAAAAATCATCAATAATTTTTTACAAGAAGTAGGCCAACGGAACACTAACGAGCCTGAGTTTATGCAGGCGGTTTCTGAGGTGGCGCAAACGGTTATACCATATATTGTTTCAAACGATATTTATCACGGTAAAAACATCCTGATGCGCATGACAGAACCAGAGCGCGTAATTATGTTTCGTGTGCCATGGATTGATGATAGTGGTGAAATACGTGTAAACAGGGGGCACCGTATTGAAATGAATTCAGCTATTGGTCCATACAAAGGCGGTTTGCGATTTCACGAGTCCGTTAACCTTAGTATTTTAAAGTTTTTAGCTTTTGAACAAGTATTTAAAAATGCCTTGACTACACTTCCCATGGGTGGCGGAAAAGGAGGCGCTGATTTTAACCCAAAAGGCAAATCAGATGCTGAGCTAATGCGCTTTTGCCAAAGCTTTATGACTGAACTTTTTCGCCACATCGGCCCTAACCGAGACATTCCAGCTGGAGATATTGGGGTTGGTGGAAGAGAAATTGGCTATATGTTTGGCCAGTATAAGCGTTTAAAAAACGAATTTACAGGCGTGTTGACAGGTAAAGGAATTTCTTGGGGAGGATCACTTATCCGCCCTGAAGCTACGGGATATGGAGCAGTATATTTTGCACAAAATATGTTGGAAACAAGAGGCGCTTCTTTTGAAGGCAAAAAAGCAGTAATTTCTGGTTCTGGAAATGTGGCGCAATATGCAGCTGAAAAAATTATTCAGCTTGGCGCGAAGGTTTTGACCATGTCAGATTCTTCTGGATTTATTCACGATCCAGAAGGAATTAATGAAGAAAAATTGGCGTTTATAATGCAGCTTAAAAACGTGAATCGACAACGCATTGATAAATATGTAGTACAATATCCTAAAGCTAGTTTTTATAAAGGGAAAAAACCATGGAGTGTTTCATGTGACATTGCAATGCCTTGCGCCACACAAAATGAGCTTGATAGCGTAGATGCCAAAACTCTAATTACTAACGGCTGTTATTGTGTAAGCGAAGGCGCTAATATGCCATCAACACCTGAGGCAATTTTAAATTTTCATAATTACAATGTCCTATATGCACCAGGCAAGGCATCTAATGCAGGCGGTGTGGCAGTCTCAGGCCTTGAAATGGCACAAAACTCTTTGCGATATAACTGGACACGCGATGAGGTTGATCAGCGGTTACAGCATATTATGAAAGACATTCACCAAGCCTGCGTTTTTTATGGCAAAGAAAAAGAAGGCATTAATTATGAAAAGGGGGCTAACATAGCAGGGTTTGTTAAGGTTGCCGATGCCATGCTGGCACAAGGTGTGGTTTGACATACGACATTACTTCTTTTATCGTTTAACAAATAATGAAACTAATCTTTCAAAAATATATTCTCTCTTTTGTGCTCATATGGCCGATTGTAGTTTGCGGTCAAACCAATGCTTGGAAGTCCTATTATTCCTATAAAAACATCTCTATATGCACTATAAGTAATCAAACAATAGTTGCGGCTGCCGAAAACGCCCTTTTTTTATTTGACACTTCAAAAGGCACATCAGAAACCATTACTACAGTTGAGGGCCTTTCAGGAGATAATATTTCTGCGTTAGCTGCCTATGGAAATGTTATTTTAATTGGTCATGAAAATGGTCTGCTTGCACAAATTGACATCAATACTAAGAAAATAATCTTTGAAAGTGGCATTACGCGCAGCAATATAATTTCCGCTGAAAAAAAGCAGATTAATCATATCCAACTAGTAGATAATATAGCATACCTAGCCACAGGGTTTGGTATTGTAGAAGTTAACCCTGATACGCTTGAATTTGGAGATTCATATTATTTTGGACCGACGAACAGCACCTTAAAAGTTAATCAAGTTTTTATTTTTGAAAATGCGCTGCATGCAGCTACCAACCAAGGCTTATTTAAAACGAGTCAAGCTAACCAAAATAAGCTGGAGTTTTCATCTTGGGATCAACTAGCGGAGGGCAAATGGGCATACTTGTGGACTCAAGACAATAGTTTGTTTGCAGCAAAGGACGAGGGCAGTTCCCTTTCCTTTTTTCAATTGTCCAATACGTTTCAAAAAAGAGCAACTTTCCCGGGCAGATTAAAGAATATTTTTCCTTACGAGAATGGCGTATTGATAACGGTATCAAACCGAGTTTATGACACGGATAAATCCTTTGTCGGAACCCAAACTTTAGGTGATTTAGATGGGCTAAAACCCAACACTTTTAACTTTGCAGCAAACTTAAATGGCAAAAAGTGGATAGGCACATCAAGTGAAGGACTTATACGTTACGTTAATGAAGATAATTTCGATTTAATCAGTCCACAAGGGCCATTATTAAACAGCATTTTCGATATTGAAAACTTAATCAATGAACTTTGGATAGCGCATGGGGATTATAATTTGTTTTACAACCCGTATCCTTTAGAAAAATATGGTATAAGTCGCTATGTTGAAAATCAGTGGGAAAACATCCCCAATAATCAATTATTCAATGCAGACTCATTTGTTCGTGTGGTGGCTCACCCAACTGAAATGGGGACGCTTTACATTTGTTCATATCATGGCGGAATAGTTTACCTACAAGACAATTCTCCTGTGATGTTGTGGGACCAAACAAATAGCGGTCTGGAAAGCCTGACATTTGACGGGCCAGATTATATAAGCATTCGTGTTCGTGATGTTTTGGTTGATGAAAGTGCCAACCTATGGTCCTTGACCGGCTTTGTAAAAAAAGGGCTTAAAAAAAGAACCCTCTCTGGACAATGGACTACATATGACTTATCGGACACCGTTTTGGATTATAAACAAGAAGCAGGCTACTCAAATTTGCAACTTTATAACAATAAGATTTTATTTTTTGGAAGTGTAAATAGCGGACTCATTGGAGTTGATATTTCGCAATCTCCTCCACAAATGAAACGCATCATGGGGGGAGACATGGGGCTTCCATCAGATGATATACGCAGCATACGTTTAGACAAAGACAACCGCCTGTGGGTGGGCACTAAGGATGGCCTTGCAGTTCTTTATGCACCCAACCGTTTCTTTGAAGATGAAACTCAATTACGATCTGTTGTCATTTCCGATGGGGGAAACTTGCGAGAATTATTAAGCGGACAACTTATATCCGACATCGAGGTAGATGGTAACAATCAAAAATGGATTAGTACAACAAGCTCAGGGGTGTTTTTAATTTCACCAGACGGGAGTCAAATTTTACAACACTTTACTAAGCAAAACAGCCCGCTACCAACCTCATCTGTGAAAACAATTGGGATAGATAATGCAACTGGGGAGGTTTATTTCGGAACACTTAATGGGATGGTCTCTTTTCAAGGGGATGCGTACGCTGAATCTGAAAGCTTGTCTGATGCAAATGTTTTCCCAAACCCAGTACGACCTAATTTTTTGGGGAATGTTGTTATTCGTGGGCTGCAACAAAACACTAGAGTAAAAATAACAGATGTCGCAGGTAATTTGGTATATGATACTACTAGTGAAGGAGGCAGTATTAGTTGGAATGTGCGCTCCTTTTCAGGAGCACGCGTTCGTAGTGGCGTATACCTTATTTTTATAACCTCCAAAGACGGACTTGACAGCGCTGTTAAAAAGCTTATGGTTATTAATTAATGGGAGGTTCATCCAAAGCAGTTGTATTACATACCATAAAGTATGGAGAAACCAGCGTTATGCTTCATTGCTATACAGAACGTTTTGGCTTGCGATCTTATGTGGTCAAAGGAGCACGATCAAAAAAGAAGAACAAATCTCTCTCAATGGCCATGTTTCAGCCTTTGACTCAGCTTGAACTATTATTTAGCACACCAAAAAGTACTAGACTTCCAATTTTAAAATCTGCTAAAATCATACACCCTTATGCTACAATTTCAACCGATGTTGTCAAGTCTAGTATTTGTATTTTTCTTGCTGAAGTTTTCCGTTCCGTATTAAAAGAAGAGGAAGAAAATCAGTCCCTTTATCGTTTTTTAGAATATGCCTTAATATGGATTGATACACGTGAGCAAATTGCAAATGCCCATGTATTTATACTCATACAGCTTACCAAATATCTTGGCTTTTATCCAGACATGACGCATATATCACAGCCCTATTTTGATCTCGAAAATGGACAGTTTACCGCCAAAGCACATGGCAGTGAATGTGTTTCAGGAGAGGAAATAGAAATTTTAAAAAGCTACTTAGGTACGAAATTTGATAATATTGATAAGATTTCGGCCAATGCTGTTCAAAGAAAACGCTTGCTGCGCTTGCTTATGCGTTATTATGAATTACATGTGCAGTCGTTTAGACAGCCTAAATCATTAGATATTTTATATGAGGTTTTTAACGATTAGCTTAACCCTTTTTATCTGCTATTGTAGTTTTGCGCAGCAGGTTTTAGTTAAGGACGCGGTAACGCTTGAAGTGCTTCCTAGTGTTACAATTATTGATCAGAGAGGCGCTCATTTTCAAACAACAGACTTTGATGGATCAGCCAGGCTCGACACATTTGCTGACAATGCCCTTATTTCATTCTCTCATATAGGATATTTGCCATATACACTATCAAAAAATCAAATCAAATCAACCCAAATTATTTGGATGACACCAGATTCTGAGCAATTAGGAGAAATTGTATTATCGGTTGCAAGGGCCAGTACCAAGAAGAATCGCTTGGCACAACAAATCGGGATTGTCTCAAAAGCTGAAATTGAAAAGCAAAGTCCTGAAAATGCGGCCGTTTTATTACGTAAAATTCCAGGTGTACGTGTGCAGCAATCACAAGGTGGTGGAGGGAGTCCCGTTTTACGTGGTTTTGAAGCAAATCGAGTCCTTTTAGTTGTTGATGGCGTTCGTATGAACAATGCAATCTTTCGTTCAGGTCACCTTCATAATGCATTGAGCGTAGACCCCCTGAGCTTAGAACGGGCAGAAGTTATCTTTGGACCATCTTCAGTTGGTTATGGATCTGATGCCTTAGGCGGAGTTATCCACTTTTACACACGAACACCGCTAATTAATCAAAATAAAAAAATAACTTTTTATGGCTCCTCCTCATACGATTTTAATCAAAGAACAAATAAACAATCGGCTTTATTTGAATACAGCGCTTCTAAATGGGCCATGCTTCAATATGTCTCTTATTCGCATTTTGGAGATATTGTTATGGGAAAAAGTCGCCCACATGGATATGACAACTGGGGTAAGGTAGCCGCATATTCAGAAAACACAGCATCGAACTATACCGCAATCCCAACTTCAAATAGCAACACAAATATGCAGCGTAATTCTGGGTATGAACAATTAGATCTTTTACAAAAATGGGTTTATCACGGGGATACAGGTTTCAAATTCACGCTTAATTTGCAAGGATCAAATTCTGGAAATATTCCAAGGTTCGACAAGCTTTCTGAAAAGCAAGACGGGGAATTGCGCTTTGCACGTTGGGAATATGGCCCTCAAAAAAGATGGCTCATTTCTCCTCAAATAAATTTTATTGGAACCCGTCCTTGGTTACAGTCTGGAAAAATTATTGTTGCCACCCAGTTTTTAGAAGAGTCACGCATCAATAGAAAATTTAGCAGCTTAGACAGACATACTCAGCATGAAAACATTTATGTTTACAGTCTTAATGCCGACTTTAAGGCTAGTTTCACCAAGGGTTTTGATTGGTCATATGGATTAGAGCTTACACATAACGAGGTAAATTCGACTGCTTTTAGCCAAAAGCTTAATGTTGAAGGGAATCAAATAGTTTCCTATACTTCAAAGACTCCAATAGCAACTCGTTATCCAAGCGGTGGAAGTACATACACCACTTTTGCTGCGTATATAGATTTTAGGTACGATATTAACCCAAATAGTACATTGGCTCTTGGCGGGCGGCACACATTCACAGATTTAGACGCTTCATGGACAGAACAAGCGCTTATTGATGCGCAATTAGCACGTGTAAATCAAAAAAATGGGGCCTCAAACGTAACCTTAGGATACACCCATCAGCTCAATGCCAATTGGCAGTTAAAGGCACTTATGTCAACAGGCTTTAGATCTCCAAACATTGATGATCTAGGCAAAACACGCGAAGACAATGGTGTTTTGACTGTGCCAAACATGAGGCTAAGCCCTGAATATATCGTTAGTGGTGAATTCGGAATTAAGCGCCTTTGGAAAGATGGATCTTTTTTTGAACTTAACGGTTATTATGCTAACATTTACGATTATATAGCACGAGGGGCTTATCACATTTATGACGATTTATCTACACAGGAAACGGATACAATTATGTTTTCTGGTGAGGAGGTTCAAATTGTGTCAAACACCAACCTCGGGAGGGTTCGAGTCTATGGTTTTAGCGCACAAATTCAATTGCAAATTTCTTCCAAACTTCAATATTCAGGAGCATTGACATTAACAAAAGGTGACGGCAATAAACTAAGCGGAAACCTTCCATCTATAAGCCCATTATTTACCGCCCAAAAATTAGACTTAAATCTCAAAAAAGGAAGTTTAGAATTAGATTGGAATTTCGCAAGATCTAAACACCCAAATACGTACAGCCCATGGGGAGAAGATGGTTTGGAAGAAACGCCACTTCTTGCAGACGGCTCTTATGCAGGGACACCCGCTTGGCATCATTTTGACATTCAGTTCGCTTATCCCATAAATACATTTTTTAATTTATCGGGCGGGGTATTTAACCTTTTTGACACTCATTACAGAGAATTTGCTTCAGGTATTTCTGCACCAGGCAGAAGCTTAAAGTTGGTTTTACGTTATCAATTTTAATGATTAGAAACCTGTAAAGCATCATTTTTTGCACTAAAATGGTTATTTTCGCAAGCATAATTTTAGTAAGAAATTTTGTTTCCTACCTATTCACATCTTGATTTGCCTACAACGGCGAAAGAAATTGCTTCTTTTTGGGAGGAGCACCTGACCTTTCAGGCAAGTATTTCTACTAGAGAGGGATGCCCTCCTTTTGTGTTTTATGAGGGCCCCCCCTCGGCAAATGGTTTGCCTGGCATTCACCACGTTATGGCACGTACACTTAAAGACATTTTTTGTCGCTATAAAACCCAACAAGGCTTCCAAGTCAGCCGAAAAGCAGGCTGGGACACACACGGATTACCAGTTGAACTAGGCGTTGAAAAAGAACTTGGGATCACTAAAGAAGACATAGGCAAAACCATAAGTATTTCCGAATATAATAAAGCTTGCCGTGAAGCAGTTATGCGTTACACGGATGTATGGAACAATCTCACTAAAGAAATGGGATATTGGTTAGACATGGAAGATCCGTATATCACCTGTACATCAAAATACATGGAATCGGTATGGTGGTTATTATCAGAGCTTTATAAAAAAGGGCTGATTTATAAGGGCTACACAATTCAACCTTACTCTCCCATGGCAGGGACAGGACTATCTTCTCATGAATTAAACCAGCCGGGATGTTACCGAGATGTAAGCGATACTTCAGTAACAGCTCAGTTTGAAACCATTGGTGAAACGCTCCCTACAGCTTTGCGCGGCGACACTCCTTTGCTTGTATTGGCATGGACAACTACGCCTTGGACACTTCCTTCCAATACCGCACTTACGGTAGGCCCAAAAATAAATTATGCAGTAGTACATACATTTAATCAATACACTTTCAAGCCTATCCGAGTTTTGCTCGCCGAAAAGCTTATCTCAAAGCAGTTTGGAAAGAAATATGTTCAGGTGAAAAACCAAGCGTCACTCAATGCATATTCCCAAGGTGCTAAAACCATCCCATACCTCATTACGCAACAAATTAAGGGGGCAGATTTATTAGATGTTCGTTATAAGCAGTTGTGGAACCAGTCCCCATTGCCTTTTGAAAACGCACAAAATGCTTTCCGTATTATTAAAGGAGATTTTGTAACTACTGAAGACGGTACAGGAATTGTTCACACGGCTCCTACTTTCGGGGCTGACGATGCCAAAGTAGCAAAAGAGGCTATACCACCCATCCCCCCCCTTTTGATATTAGACGAAAACGAAAATCCAGTGCCTCTTGTTGACCTTTATGGAAAATTTAGAAATGAAGTTGGATTGGTTGGCGGGAAATTTATCAAAAATGAATTTTATTCAGAAGGTGAGGCGCCAGAAAAGCCAGTAGACATAGAGATCGCCATACATCTCAAAGAACAAAACAAAGCCTTTAAGGTTGAAAAGTATGTGCACAGTTATCCACACTGTTGGCGTACGGACGCTCCTGTACTTTATTACCCTTTAGACTCTTGGTTTATAAAGGTTCAAGGACATAAAGACCGCATGGTGAGATTGAACAAAACCATTCATTGGAAACCCGCTAAAACAGGCAAAGGCCGTTTTGGTAATTGGCTTGCCAATGCCAACGATTGGAACTTATCACGATCACGCTTTTGGGGAATACCCTTACCTATTTGGCGCACAACAGAGGGGGAGGAAACCCGAGTTATTGGGTCAATTCAAGAGCTCAAGCTCGCCGTTGACGAGGCTGTTGACGCGGGGCTTATGATTAAAAACCCGTTTGAAGGTTTCGCAGGTGACGACATGTCTGACAGTAATTACGACAAAGTGGATTTACATAAGGACACGGTTGATGCCTTGGTCTTACTGAGTGAATCAGGTAAACCCATGTATCGCGAGTCTGATCTTATCGATGTTTGGTTTGATTCCGGTGCAATGCCCTATGCCCAGTGGCATTACCCCTTTGAAAACAAAGAAAAAGTAGACGGCGGAGGTGCCTTCCCCGCAGATTATATCGCAGAGGGAGTAGATCAAACGCGCGGATGGTTTTATACTTTACATGCCATTTCCACATTGGTATTTGATTCAGTAGCTTACAAAAATGTTGTTTCTAACGGCTTGGTATTGGACAAAAATGGACAAAAAATGTCCAAGCGTCTTGGTAATGCTGTTAACCCCTTTGAAACATTAAAGAAATATGGCCCTGATGCTACGCGTTGGTATATGATTAGCAATGCTAATCCATGGGACAATCTAAAGTTTGATGTTGCAGGGATTGAAGAAGTAAAGCGAAAATTTTTCGGGACCCTTTACAACACCTATGCGTTCTTTAGTCTATATGCCAACATTGATGGATTTAAATTTGAAGAAGTAGCCATTCCACCAAAAGAACGACCAGAAATTGATCAGTGGATTTTGTCAGAGTTGCATACGTTAATTAAAAACACATCCAACTATTTTGATAACTATGAGAGTACGAAAGCTTGTCGTGTTATTTCATATTTTGTCACTGAAGACCTTAGTAATTGGTATGTGCGTTTGTGCCGCCGCCGTTTTTGGAAAGGTCCATACGAGTCAGATAAAATAGCTGCTTATCAAACGCTTTACGAATGCCTAATAAGCGTTGCAAAACTTATGGCGCCGGTAGCTCCTTTTTATGCAGACAGGCTTTATCAAGATTTGAATAGTATTAATCAACAAGAAACCACTTCATCGGTTCACTTGGCTTATTATCCAAAGTCAAATAATTCGTTTATTAATCCAGCACTGGAAGAAAAAATGCAACGTGCACAAAAAATAACTTCTTTGGTACTGTCTTTACGTAAACGTGAAAAAATTAAGGTAAGACAACCGCTGCAGCGCATCATGATTCCTGTTTTAGACGATAATGAGCGCAACCAATTAGCCGCTATTTCAAGCCTGATAGCTTCAGAGGTTAACGTGAAACAAGTTGAATTAATCGACGACACTTCATCTATACTTGTAAAAGAAGTTAAGCCCAATTTTAAAGCTTTAGGACCAAGGTATGGCAAAGACATGAAGCTAGTTGCTCAAGCCATACAAGGGTTGAATGACACGCAAGTACAAACACTTGAAAATGAAGGGGTATTAAAATTAAACCTTGATGATAAAGAGATTACCCTTGCAGCAGAAGACGTGGTTATAGCGTCAAAAGATGTTTCGGGCTGGCTCGTGGCATCCGAACAAGGAGTAACGGTTGCCCTTGATGTTCAAATGAACGAATCATTAAAATTAGAAGGCATGGCACGTGAGCTTGTAAACCGCTTGCAGAACGTACGTAAAGACTTAGGTTTTGATGTTACAGATACCATAGCATTGACCCTACGAGAAAATGATGCTTTGTTAGATGTTTTAAAACAAAACAAAACGTATATTCAAAACGAAATTTTAGCAACAAGTATTACCTTAGCAAAAGATGAATTAGAAGATAGCATTCCAATATCATTTGATTTATTAGAAACTAATGTGAACATGGTTAAATCGAAATAATTTAGCAATTATGGAAAAATCTAACAGTTACAGCGACGAAGTGTTACAAGACTTTAAAACAATTATTGAAGAAAAAATTGCCAAGGCTCAAAAAGACTTGGAACTTATAAGGAGTACGTACATGAATGACGGCAACAATGGAACTGATGACACATCTCCCACTTTTAAAGCATTTGAGGAGGGATCAGAAACCATGTCAAAAGAGGCTAATACTCAGCTTGCAATCAGACAAGAAAAGTTTATACGAGATTTAAAAAACGCATTAATCCGCATTGAAAACAAAACCTATGGTGTTTGCCGTGTAACAGGAAAATTGATCAGCTCGGAACGGTTAAAGCTCGTTCCACATGCTACATTAAGTATTGAGGCAAAAAACATGCAGCGTTAATCCATGACGATTCGAAAACTCTCTTGGATTATTTTAGCCGTTCTTGTCGCAGATCAAGCCTTAAAAGTCTTCATTAAACTTAACTTCAGCTTGACCTATTACGCCAATGGCCCTATTGTTGATTGGGGATGGTTCCGATTACTTTTTGTTGAGAATAAAGGCATGGCTTGGGGCGCTAGCCTTAAAGACTTTATTCCTATATTATCTGAAGATACCGCAAAGCTTTTGTTAAGTATTTTTAGATTGGTAGCCGTGTCTGCAATAGGAATTTGGCTATTACGTGCCACCAAATTAAAATCACCAAAGTTGTTGTTGATTGGAGTAAGCTTAATTTTTGCTGGGGCTTTAGGGAATATTATTGATTCAGTTTTCTATGGGATCCTTTTTTCAGAAACTACGTATGACCAACTTGCTATTTTTATGCCAGAAGAAGGAGGTTATGCTCCACTTATGTTCGGTCATGTGGTCGATATGTTTCAGTTTCCCATGTTTACATGGACCTGGCCAAATTGGCTACCTATTGTGGGCGGTAATCGGTTTACTTTTTTTGAGCCAGTTTTTAATATTGCTGACAGCGCAATTAGTATTGGTGTTGTATTGTTTTTACTACAACAGCGAAAGAATTCTGGCTAAAAGCGATATGTATTTTTTGGCGTTATCACTATATCTAAAGCGATGTCTGTGATTTCAATATTCGTTATTTTGTCTACAGGTTCAAAATAAGATAACCCAATGGTTTTAACCTCTTTTGAACAGCGCTCAAGAAACCGGTCATAATAGCCTTTTCCAAACCCAATACGGTGCCCTAACTTATCAAAACATATTAGGGGAACAATAACTGTATCGATTTTTTCTGGTTCTATATAAATGTCCGACAATGGCTCTTTAATACCCCACTCATTTATGCGGGTGGGCATATCTTTACTCCACATAATAGCTTCCATACTGCCGTTTTTATTTACGGCCTTAGGCACACAAACATCATAATGTTCTGATAATAAAAATAAACCATCAGTAGGAAGTTCTTGGTGGTTTTGACTTGATATATAAATCATTACCAGCTTTCCTTTAATCAGTTTACCATTAATAATTTGATTCAAAATAAGAGTGCTAGCGCTTGAAATCTCGTCAGAGGATAGCTCCGATCGTTTATTCCTAAATAAATGGCGTAAATCGCACTTTTTGGCCATGCATAAATATACAGTTTTGGACGCAAGTTTTTGTACATTAGTAAACATGACCCAATTCAGCTTAAAACAACAAGTGGCTTCGTTACCTAACGAACCTGGCGTTTATCAATATTACAATACAGCCGGGGAAATTATTTATGTGGGCAAAGCAAAAAACCTCAAAAAGCGGGTGTCATCCTATTTTAGAAAAAAAGTAGATTCGCGTAAAACCCGTAATCTTGTTAATGCCATTGAATCGCTTAAACATATTGTTGTTCCTACTGAGTCTGATGCCTTGATTTTAGAAAATACGCTAATAAAAGAACACCAACCAAGGTATAATATTTTACTGCGTGACGACAAAACATACCCTTGGATTTGTATCAAAAAAGAGCGGTATCCTCGCGTTTTTGCAACTCGAAAAGTAATCCATGACGGCTCGGAATATTACGGACCATTTACCAACGGCAAAACGGTTCGCGTACTTCTTGAGTTAATCAACGAGCTTTACCCTTTGCGCACTTGTCACTATGATTTGAGCCAAAAAAATATAGCCAGTGAAAAATATAAGGTCTGTTTGGAATATCATATTGGAAATTGTTTAGGAGCTTGTGTAGGTGAACAGACAACTACTGACTATAACGATTCTATTGTAAATATACGCGCCATTTTACAAGGAAAGTTCAAGCCCGCGATCAACGCATTTAAAAATGAAATGCTTAACTCCTCAAAGGCCTTACAATTTGAACATGCCCAAAAAATAAAGTTAAAAATGGAAGCCTTACGACAGTATCAATCCAAATCTGCCGTGGTAAGCGCAAAAATAGATGCTGTAGATATTTGTACCATTGTTTCAGATGAAGCGACTGCTTTTGTTAATTTTTTACAGGTTTCCTATGGTTCAATAGTACGGTTTCATAATATGAATATAAAGAAAAAACTTGACGAGTCCGAAGAGGAGTTACTACGCATAGCTGTAGTAGAACTGCGAAGAAGATTTGATTCCTCATCCAAAGAAATTTTACTTCCTTTTGATATTGATTTAGGTGAAACAGTCAGTGTAACAGTACCCAAAATCGGAGAAAAAAAGCAGTTAATTAATCTCTCACTGCGCAACGCCAGACAAAGCCGTTTGGAACAACTCAAACAAATAAAATTTTCCGACCCAGAGCAGCATAGCCAAAGAATTATGACGCAAATGCAGCGCGATTTGCGATTGCAAGAACTTCCATTGCATATTGAGTGTTTTGATAACTCTAATATTAAGGGTAGTGACCCAGTAGCTGCGTGTGTGGTCTTTAGAAATGGCAAACCAAGCAAAAAAGAATACCGGCACTATGGAATTCAAACTGTTGTTGGCGCGAATGATTTTGCTTCAATGGAGGAGGTTGTTTATCGCAGATATAACCGCCTGATAAGTGAAGGCGAAGCGCTTCCACAACTTGTGGTTATTGATGGCGGTAAAGGGCAACTCAGTTCAGCACTTAAAAGTTTTGATGTACTGGGCATAAGAGGCAAAGTTGCTATTTTGGGTATTGCCAAACGCTTGGAAGAACTTTATTTTCCAGACGATCCGATTCCGCTTTATTTGGATAAGCGCTCTGAGACGCTTCGTATTGTACAGCAATTACGTAACGAAGCCCATCGCTTTGGTTTACGATTACATCGAAACAAACGGAGCAAAGCAGCCATCAACTCTGTTTTGGAATCCATCCCTGGGGTTGGAGAGAAAACTGCAA
The DNA here is from genome assembly GCA_002698745.1 of Flavobacteriaceae bacterium. Lineage (GTDB taxonomy): Bacteria > Bacteroidota > Bacteroidia > Flavobacteriales > Flavobacteriaceae > UBA7446. Next base: position 5,731 of record PAAD01000005.1, on the reverse strand, counting down.
GAACCCTCTTAAAAAAATTCAAATCTGTGAGGCGGATTAAGGGAACAAAATTAGAAGAATTAGCCCAATTTATTGGACCTGTTTTGGCTAAGAAAATCTATGAACACCTACACAATGAGAAATCTTAAGCCGCTTCTTTTTTTCAAGGCTGATTTGTGGGCAGGCACAACATTATTAGAGGGAGGCTTAATTTTAAGTGGCAGCGACGGTAAAAGAAATGCACATCTTTAAGTCTTGAAAGAGCTATTCATGTATAGCTTGCAATTTAGCAGGCTCTTATTTCATATTAACATTGTATGGCAATTTTAAATTTAAGATAAATCCTTTTGCGTATTTTTGCTGCTATGAAGTTTCAGTTTTGGTTGTGGGTGGTTATTTTCGCTTACATTCTACCCCTTTTTGCACAAGAAACGACACTATCTCCAAGCAGTCTACCCACTACCGTAAAAACGTCAACTAACCCGGCTTTTAAAGCAGGCGAATGGTTTAAATTTAGAATCCACTACGGAATCTTTAATGCTAGTTACGCAACTATTGAGCTAAGGGAAGCAGAATGGAATGGTAAGCCTGCTTTTTATGCCAAGGGCATTGGTCGAACAACTGGGTTAGCGCGCTTTTTTTTTAAGGTTGACGATTACTATAGTTCTTATTTTACAAAAGACGATAACCGTCCACTCCATTTTATTCGTAATATTAATGAAGGAGGGTATAAAAAACATCTCAAAATTGACTTTGATCACCTGAAGAAACAGGCCACAGTAATCGATATTAAAAAAGAAACAACAGGCATTTACAACACAGACCCAGATATTCAGGACTTGATTTCTTTTGTTTATTATTTACGAAAGCAATTAGATGTTAACGCCATCAAAAAAGACGAATTTGTGGTTGTAAATTTATTTTTTGATTCCGAAAATTATGCTTTTAAATTCAAGTTTGTAGGTATAGAAACTATTAAAACAAAATTTGGTAAAGTCAAAACATTAAAATTTCGTCCCTATGTACAATCTGGGCGTGTTTTTAGAAGTAGTGAGAGCATTACGCTTTGGGTTAGCAGCGATGACAATAAAATTCCATTACGCTTGCAAGCCGATTTGAGTGTTGGCAGTATTATCGCTGATTTAGACGCCTTTAAAGGATTAATAAACCCATTTGAAATTGTTGTTGAGGAATAGTTTTCTTTTTGCTTTTATTGCTGCCTTAGCTCTTGGCTGTAGTTGTTTATCGGAGAAAGCCGATGTTTTGCATGTTGCACCCCCCGAACCAGATGTTTTTGCCTATGGATATAAACTTAACGACCTTGAAGTATTCCGCGATACAGTTCGAAGAGGGGATACTTTTACAGATATATTTTTAGAAAATGGCTTTAGTTACACTGACATTTATAACATCAGCAGAAAGGTCAAAAAGACATATAATTTTAGAAAAATTAAACCTAAAAAAGCATATACTTTCTTATTTTCAAAAGATTCCTTAGCCTCACCAGTGGCTTTCATTTATCAACCGTCCATGCTGGATTATGTGGTGGTAAATCTAAAAGATTCGGTATATGCTAAAAAGAAAAAAAAGGATGTTAAACTTCGAACTTTTGAAGCGCAAGGCGTTATCACGAGCTCATTGTCTGAGACTTTAGAAGAGCAAGGGTTAAGCCCTTTGTTGGCATATGACTTGTCTGATATTTATGCGTGGAGCATAGATTTTTTTCGTTTAGAAAAAGGCGATCGTTTTAAAATTGTTTACACACAAAAATATGTTGAAGACTCCATTTATGTTGGGCTAAACCGCATTCATGCGGCTTATTTTGAACACAAAAAAACCCCCTATTATGCCATTGAATTTGAATCAGATACCGTTCGTGGCATCACAGAGTTTTTTGACGAAAAAGGAAAGAATTTACGCCGTGCTTTTTTGCAAGCACCCGTACAGTTTTCACGCATTTCGTCAAGATATAATAAGCGCCGTCGCATTTCATATTATGGACGCACCAAGCCACATTATGGTACTGACTTTGCCGCACCTGTTGGGACTCCCATTCGTGCCACTGCCAGTGGAACGGTCGTAGCTGCAAGCTATACCCGAGGCAACGGAAATTATGTGACCATCCGTCATAACAACACCTACAAAACACAATATCTGCATATGAAGAGCCGCAAGGTGCGGAAAGGTCAAAAAGTTAACCAAGGTGACCTTATAGGCACGGTTGGCATGACAGGCTACACATCAGGCCCGCATGTTTGTTATCGATTTTGGAAGCATGGTAAACAAGTTGATCCGTTTAGACAAAAACTTCCCGAAGCCAAGCCTATTAACCCCAAATTGAAAGAAAAATATATGCTCTTTATGCAACCCTTAAAAGAAACCTTAGATTGCATTACGTTTGATAATTCAGAAACATTAATAACATATGGAACTTCCGAAAACCAACCCAACAACTACTAACAGTTGGAACAAGCTTACTCAGCTCGCAAAAGAACCTAAAACACTACAAAATTACTTTGCCGATAACACAAGTCGTGCTGCTCAATTCTCTATTGCATGGGATTCCTTTTTTTTGGACTACTCTAAAAATCACATTGATAAAGACATTCAATCTGCCTTGTTAGGTTTGGCTAATGAAGTAGGCCTCGAAGACGCTCGGAAGGCTTATTTTTCGGGAGAAATCATTAATCAAACAGAAGGCCGCGCCGTTTTACATACTGCACTTAGGGCAAAAGAAAATGCTGATATCCGTGTGGAAGGTGAAAATGTGGTGCCAGAAATATATGCCGTTAGAGCAAAAATTAAAGCATTTGCTAATGCTGTTATTACTGGTGAACGAAAAAGCAGCACAGAACAAGCCTTCACAGATGTGGTTAATATTGGCATAGGAGGCTCAGATTTGGGGCCTGCTATGATTACCGAAGCCTTGGCATATTATAAAAACCACCTCAACGTACACTTTATGTCAAATGTTGATGGTGATCATGTGATGGAAATACTCAAAAAAGTAAACCCTGCAACAACACTTTTTGTTGTTGTATCCAAAACTTTTGGTACCCAAGAAACCATGACCAATGCAAATACAGTCAAACAATGGCTCACAGATGCTTTGGGCGCCGCTGCTGTTAGTGATCATTTTGTAGCGGTATCTACCAATTTTGCTGCAATAAATGCCTTTGGCATACAGTCCAAAAATGTATTCCCGATGAATGATTGGGTAGGCGGCCGTTTTTCACTTTGGAGTGCGGTTGGACTTTCAGCTGCTTTAGCTGTTGGCCCCGAAAATTTTGAAGCACTACTTGATGGCGCCAATGATATGGACGAACACTTTGCTATGACGCCATTTGAAAAAAATATCCCCGTTATATTAGCGTTGCTGACCGTTTGGTATAATAATTTTTTAGGAGCACAGTCAGAGGTTGTAATACCTTATACCCAATACTTGAACCGTTTACCCGCCTACTTGCAACAGGGCATCATGGAGAGTAATGGAAAATCAATAGACAGAGCAGGAAGGGCTGTTAGCTACAATACTGGAAACATTATTTGGGGTGAAACTGGCACTAATTCACAACATGCTTTTTTTCAATTACTTCACCAAGGGACTAAGTTGATACCAGCACATTTTATTGGCTTTGCGGAAGCACTTCACGGAAACAAAGGTCATCATGACAAGTTGATGGCAAATTTCTTTGCACAAACAGAAGCCTTGATGAAAGGGAAAACCGAAAGTCAAGTACGCAAAGAACTCACTCAAAAAGCTATGGATAAAGCGGCAATAGAGCAGTTGGTTCCGTTTAAAATTTTTACAGGCAATAAGCCTACAACCACGCTTCTTATGCATAAGTTAACTCCAAAAACACTTGGTGCACTTGTGGCCATGTATGAGCATAAAATTTTTGTGGAAGGCGTTGTTTGGAATATCTTTAGTTATGACCAGTGGGGTGTTGAGCTGGGCAAGCAATTAACATCTGTTATTTTAGATGAAATGCACAATCCAGGTCAAGTAAAACACGACGGTTCTACCGCGCAACTTCTTGCGCGCTATAAAAGTTAATAAAATGTTAAAATTGTTTGACATTTATTTAATGTTAAAAGCATAAAGTATTTGGATATTAGTAAAAATTTTAAAACTAAAGAAATGAAAAAAACACTAACAATATTTGCTGCTTTAGTGACTACGATTTTGCTTGCTCAAAAAACTCAAGAAAATGATTCTATTCTAGTTACCGATCTTGATGAAGTTGTTGTAGTAGGTGGAGGAGTTATTGATCTCGCAGCTGACAGAGTCACACCTGTGGCAGCCAATACAATTACTGCAGAAGATCTTGCTGCATTTGGAATAGGGAATGTTGAGATTGGAGAATCTCTTAAAATGGTTCCGGGGATTTATTTTGCAAGTAATGCTGGATTTGGAGATGCAGAAATGTTTCTTCGAGGATTTGGAATGGAAAATACTGCTCTTATGGTTAATGGGCAACCAGTCAATTCCGTAGAAGACGGGCTGGTTTACTGGTCCAATTGGTCAGGAATGGCTGATGTTTCACAGGGAATTGAAGTCCAACGTGGTTTAGGAGCCTCAAAATTGGCTATATCTTCAGTTGGAGGGACAATCAATATTATTACAAAAACAACTGAAGCTAAAAAAGGTGGTTTTTTTAGGACAATGGCTGGTTCTAACGGCTATTTCAAAAATACATTTTCTTATAATACTGGTCTAAAAGACAATGGCCTTTCTTTTTCTATGCTAATTGACCATTGGCAAGCTGATAAAAAGTTTAGAAAATGGACAAAAGGACAAGGGCAAACATACTTTTTTTCTGTTGGATATGTAAAAGGGAATCATAATGCAAACCTTATGTTAACAGGTGCGCCTCAATGGCACAATCAGTCCTGGTCTGAATCAGCTGGCAGATACGAACAATATGGAATTGATTACAATGGAAGAGGTGGAACTTTAAATGGAGAAGAATATACGGAAAGAAGAAACTTTTACCACAAACCTGTTTTAAACCTTTCTTGGGATTGGGACATTAGTAATGAAATGACTTTATCTACTGTTGGATATGCTTCTTGGGGACGTGGAGGAGGAACAGGTGACTTTGGAAATGACGATATTTTTGATGACGCTAGACAAGAAAATGGGGATATAGATTTTGATGCTATCGTAGCAGTCAATCAATCAAATATGGATACAGATGGTTATATAAATAGTTTTAGAGATGCATACATGATCAGAGGCTCAATGAACATACACGATTGGTATGGTACGGTTTCTAACTTGACAATTGAAAAAGGTAAAATCACGTATAATGTAGGTTTTGATTGGAGAACTTACAATGGTCTACACTTTAGACAAGTTGTTGACTTTTTAGGTGTAAATGGATATAGAGATAATTTTAGATGGGATAATCGTCCGGACGATTATCTAATCTCAAAAACATATCCAGCTGACCCTTGGGCAGCTATGTTTGGGGATTATGCACCTGAGGACCAGAGGTTAATATATGACCATGAAGAAACAATAAATTACTTTGGAGGCTTTGGTCAGGCTGAATATGCCGATGACAATTTTTCTGCTTTTATTCAAGTTGCACTTAATTCTCAGGATATGCAAAGGACAGGTAGAAATACTGGATATGGAGACGGTCTAGGCACAAATGAAAAGAAAAAGTTTGATGGACATAGTTATAAAGCAGGATTTTCTTACACGTTTTCTGATGATCACCAAGTATTCTTTAATGGAGGATTT
>PAAD01000063.1 GCA_002698745.1 Flavobacteriaceae bacterium | reverse complement strand
TCACCAGTGTCAAGAGAGGCCGCGGCGACTCCGGGCAAGTTAACGATTTGACCTCTAATGGTTGCGTTACCTTGCATGACAAGCTCTCCATTAGAAACAATGTCACCAGAAGATGAAACAGCACTAGCTGTGACAGCACCAGTAGCGCTGTAAATAACAGCTTTGCTGTTTACAATGCTTCCAGCACCAGAACCATCAAGCAAGTTGAGTTCAGCACCAGTAGAAGTAACTGCGTCACCAGCGTAGTTAAGGTTAGCAGCGCCAATAAGCACCTCACCTGTACCTGCTGGAGTTAACTCGATGTTACCATTAGAGTTTGTTGACGAAATAACGTTTCCGTCAATCTTGATGTTATCAGCGTCCATTGCTGTGAATGTAGCTGCACCAGCTTTAGTAATGGTTGCAGCGCCTTGGCTGATGGATAGACCATTAGAAGACGAGAGATTACTAGCTGTGACAGCACCAGTACCACTGTAGATTACAGCTTTGCTGTTTACAACTGTGCCAGCAGCCGCGGTGTCGAGCAAGTTAAGCTCTGCAGCAGTTGAAGTAACTGCTCCATCAGAAAGCTTAAAGCCGCCGGCCTTAGCAACAGTGAAATCACTGTTGGATTTTACTGTAACTTCTGCTGCAGCAAGTGTTAAGAGATCGTTATTTGTAACGTTACCAATGTTTCCATCATCAGCGGTTGCCAAAGATTGACCAATAACTACACCATTAGCGTTATAAATAACAGCTTTGTTATTCACTACATTACCAGCACCAGCGCCGTCAACTAAGTTGAGTTCTGCACCAGTAGAGGTGATAGCGGTGCCCTTATATGTAAGAGCAGTATCAGCAGCAATTGTAATTGATGTATCTGCGAGAGTGATCAGGTCAGTGTCGTCGGTGTGACCAAGTGTAGTAGCAGTAACAGCTGCAAGTGTTGCATTTCTGTTATTTGCAATGGTAGTAGTACCAGCCATTTTTAATTCGCCAGAGTCAAGAATGTCGATATCACCTTCTTGATCCAGAGCGCCGGACAAAATAGCCTGTCCGAATTGAAATTTGTAAGCCATGTTTAAAAACCCTCCATTTTATAAGTTTCATGTTTTATGGTATAAACAGACGCACATATACAAATATGGACGTCCGCTCGCTTATAATTAGTAGGTTGAAGAGTCTAAAAATTTATGTTATGTAGTATTTGCTGGTCCCGTTGCAATAAACCTGCACAGATGCATAGGGAGACTCTAAAATAATCAAATTTTGACCGTCGATTTTATCTCCACCAACACTACATGAGATTGTAATATTGTTGTTGTCGGCGTTACCACCTTCATCTTTTATGACGAAGGTTTGGCCATTAGTAGTTGTCGATGCTGTTGGTAGTGTTAGTCGGATTGTGCCATTAAGACTATTGGCTCCGATATAAAAATCTGTGATTCTTATTTCATAATTGGTGCCTGTGGAATGTCTTTTGTGTATCACTGCGCCGCTTAAAAAAGATGATCCAGCAACGGATAAAGTTTTAGTGGGCGCTGAGTCTGAACCAATTTGAACACTACTGGTTGTAAACGCTTGATTGGTCGAGGCTTCTGTAAAGATACCGGCACCAGAGCCGCCGGCATTAATCCCAGTCAGTCGACTTCCATCTCCCATAAAGAAAGACGCTGATACACCAGTGCTGGCTGTAATCTCTCCAACAACATTTAATGTGTCTCCATCAAAAGTTAAATTCGACTCGCACGTTAGCGTATTCGCGTTGCCATCTAAGTTTGTAAGAATAGCATTGTTGGTTGCGTTGGATACTCTCGGCACATTAATAACTTGTGCACCATCAGAGGTACTAAGATTACCCGATACTATGCCCGTAGAAAGGCCTTCTACCTTCAGTAATTCGTTTGGGAGTAGTACGGTTCCAGATAAATTATTGTAAGCCATATAAGCAGTCTCCTTTTAATTAATTAGAAGACAAACCAATTGGCTCCATTAGAATATAAACTAATAGCAGGATTTGAACCGGTCAGGCTGTAGGTTAAGCTGCCGTCAATGCTGTATCCAGTTGCAGCATTGATTGTAATATTTGTTCCATCTATGTGACCGACTTCATCTTTGACAAGCAAAATTGAACCGGAGCCATATATTGATGCGCTTGGTATAAGAATCTCAACCTGTCCAGTTTGCTGTACGCCTAAAATATATCCCGGGGCACTGGCTGTGTAACTGTCAATTGAACAAGTCTCATACAACACATTAAGTCCTTGCACGTGCACAGCTTGTGTAGCCATGCTGGCGCTCAAGACATTTACCCCAGAAGCGCCGGCGGTTTTAACTAGAAGGCTACCAATTCTTGTATGTACATCATCATTCGAATTACCAAAATTAGTGGAGCCTGTGGCATCTATGATGCTGATATCTTCGTATTTAAAAATACTGGCGCTGACTGTGCCGGTTACTATCAAGTTGCCCGACAATACTAATGAATTAGGAGTATGCTCGCCATAAGATGCGGTGTAGTACATCAGGCGTGCTGAACCACTTGTCGCATTTGCACCAGTTAAAAATTGCAACGATCCTGTTGGGCCGGCGGCTTGACCGCCACCGGTACCATCACAATCTACATAAGCCCATCCAAAAGACATTCTTAGCCGACTCCTACAGAACCACTCCAAGAGGTACCACTGTCGGTATTAAGGCGGGCCGGAGCGATAGAAGTTAGGCCGGCTACAACATCAACATTGCCGGAACCAGACAGCCAAAGTTCAGAGACTTTTAATTCCAATCTCCCACTTGAAGGGGATTGTCCTGATCCGGGCGCGCTGCCCGATGCATGAACTCTAAAATACTGATTGCCCTCAACACCATTTTTTGAAAAGCCGACCTTAACATCTGTGCCACCGTGATTGACAACAGTGACCCATCTTGTAACTTGTGGGAAAGGCACCTTTGTGGCGCCGGCGCCGTCCATTCCGCGCGCGTCGATTGCGCCGGAAGCAAACGGGGTGCCGCTTACTTGGTAGGATGGCACGTTGTTGATTCCAACTTCCATATGCCATGATTTTTTATAATTCGCCATTTAAAAACTCCAAAATTTAAAACTATTCAATATAAATAGTACCTATTTCTTTCTATTACGCCTTTCTTTTGCGCGCTTGCGTTTTAGTTCCTGTCTAATTCTAGCCCTTTGAGCTTTTATACGCTTTTCTTTCTTCTTAACAGAAGGCTTTTTATAACGCCGGCGGTCTTTGACTTCTTCAATTATTCTTTCCTTCTTAACTTTTTTAATAAATTTTCGTATCATTCTCTCAGCATTGCCGCGGCACTCTCTTGATGATACTGATACATTACATTGTTTTTTCATAATTCACTTCATTGCATTCCATACTTTCGAGGCGCCGCCAAGCAGAGAAGAGATATCAACTCCAGAATCAGTAGGATCACCTAAGTCGACACTACCTGCAGAAATCTGTTGTTGTGCCGGGGTCGGTGTTGTGCCTTCAAACAAATCAACACCATTGAATGCCTCATTGCCGATAGCATCTAACATCTTCTTTTTCTGTTCGCTTAATCTTTTCACTTGGTCCTGTTGGCGCCTGTTATCTTGTTTAAATAGTTGTTGGGTAGTATTTTGTTTCTTTTCAGTAACCACGTTCACATTTCCCTGAAGACCTGTAGCTACTTCAGCTACTATGTTAGATAACAGGCCTTCTTCTATCAAAACTTCTTGGATACACTCTTTTACAAGCGGCTTGATGGCTTTTTTCAAATCACTCTTTTTCATTAAGAACCTCGTTTAGCAGCCGATTAATTCTATCTGCTTTGGTAAATACTTTATTGTTATAATCTCTAGCTTCTTTCATCATAAAAGCTCCCGGTGTTGAAGGCTCGGATACAAAATCAAAACAAATAAGTTGGAAATCATCTTCAACAACTGTGTTGCCTTGCGATTCGGAAACCGATCCCATGCCGCGAGATGAAATGCCAATGCTTACACCAGCACTCACTAACGATTGTAAAACCTGTCCCGATGGCGTATCCAATACTTTGGCTTTGCCCATAACATTATTCCCATCCCACCACACATCAGTCATCATGTGTGACGCATTTTTAAGATTAATAACCGAGTCGTCTGGGTGATCTAATTCGCCAAGTGCACGACGTTCTTTAACAAGCTTGGAATAATTGACCATTTCTCGCTTTAAAACATGTTCAGGATAAACGCGTCCATTGCCGTTAACCGTATCAGCCTTTTGGATAATGCCAGTAAGCATCATGCCGCCATTGGAGACAAAGTGCTTCTCTTCTTCAGTTAGCAAATCTTGGCATACGCCGCCTTCGCACAACTCATAGTATTCTCTTAATAATTTCTGACCCATAGCTAACTTCCCTTGCAGCAGCGCCTAACTGGCTGAAGCATCCACTTGTTTGTCCAAGTGGCAGGTGTCGCTATTTGTGTGTTTGTGTTCATGTTTAACTCCGTTATCTCCGAATATCATATTCAGAATGTAAGATGTTCCTGACGAAAGCCATCCGAGAAGGAAATAGTTTACTACAGAAACCTCAAAACTAAATAGTTGGGTGAACGGAGAAAGTAGCATTAAAAACCATCCTACGTGAAATCCCATGCACATAGGGCAATTAAACAATTGTCCAAGTCTTCCTTTTTTTGGTCTTATTCCATTGAATACTTTACCATAAACAAGTATTTGCGTGAGCCCATAGGCACACAATATGAATGTTAGTAGTTCCAATTTTTACTCCATTGGCTTTGATTGTAATTTGAAATCGGTTGCTAAATATTTTTGCATAGTAGTGGTTCCCCAATCCTTTGGTATAGATTGTTCATTGCTTAACGACTGTAATTGTTCCATAGCGAAAGACACGAAAGGGCCGTTTAACAAAGGATTGATAGAACCTTCATATGCATCATGTACATTTAACAATTTTAAAATTGGATTTTTGCTAGCTGCTATATCATCTACTAACATAAGGCTAGCCATGATCTGCGCGTCATCTTGAAGGTTCACTTTTGCTCTTTTACTTACATTGGCAACAAGCTTGCTGCCAGAACGCAGTAATCCAAAGCCGATAGCGCCTGAAGCGGCAGATGCCAAATCGATGCCAGCATCGACGGCCGCTGTTTCCAATTGTTTGCCAAGCTTTCCACCAGAAGCGACATCTCTGGCGATAAACCTCACAAGAAACTTTAACTGTCCTGCGTTAACACTATCGCCTTGGATGCTTTTAAATTTACTTAAAATATCAGCAAACTGTTCTTTCTCGTTTTCTTCTTCGTTAACAAACTTGTTCCAATTTTCAATTAAAGTTTTCATTTTAGATTGTATACAAATAGCTTAACGAATATGGGTCTCTAATGAAACCGGGTCGGATTGAGCCTTTCTCAGTTGATTGAGGCACCTCACCCAGTTCCGTTGAATCTTCCTTGTCGGGGTGAATAAGTTCATCATCTGCCATAGATATAATTGCCTCAGTCGATTCGAAGTATGGGCGTTCTTCATCGATAAATTTTGATATGTTGATAAGTGCCATCTTTGCAGTATCCAAGTCTTCCTTAAAGGATTTCTGCATCTCACCTTCAATAACCCCGTAAAATGCGCCGGCTTGAATACTTTCAGGTATAATGAGGCCCCTCTTTCGAAGGTGTGCAAAAAGCCTGTTTTGTGCACCATAAACCAAATCGGTCATCGTTTCCTTTGGAAAGGCCAGTACCTTATTATCAGAGGGCGATAGTACTATGTCAATATCACCGTGATCAAAAATCATCAAATCACCACTCATACTTTTACGTATATCCATTTCTAAGCGAACAAGCGCCGTTTGATGGCCGCGGCCAATTTTAATCGTTAAGGCCATCTGAGAATATTTCCTTTGTTAAATCTTGCGTCTTTAAAACTGTGAGTAATACGTCATCATCTATTTCGGATGTTGAGAACGAATCTAATTTTTCAATAACCTTTTCGAGTTTTTCAGACATATCGTTATCTTCTTTAATTTCATTTACGGTGCGAGCTTCTTCTAGTTCTTCTTTTAATCTGGTAATCTCTCCATTTAAATAAACCTTTAGTTCAAGAGAATTGTCAGTAAACGACGAGATATAATGTGTTAACAACACCTTCTGTTCTTCTAATAAATTATCAGAATATTTTTGATTAAATCTCTTTACAAATGCCCCAACAACGACATTGTCGATGGAGTCATTTTGCGGCAACTCATCAGAAGTTATCATAAGTTGTACCATTTCGTTCTCCAACATTACGCGTTTCTTAGGGGTCGTTTTAACAGAAAACAACTGATCAATTGTTGCTAATGTTTTGTAGTTTGGAACAAAATTATTAAAAATGTCAGAATCGATTTGTTTGTTAATATCCCCAATCATCTGTGACTGAATTTTAAATAGGCCTGTGGGGTCTATCATCCTTTTATCCAAGGATGCAGTTTCGATTAGGCGTCGGGAATCCTTTTCTGACAGGCCTCGCGTTTCATACAGTGAGCGATAACAATCTAAATCTTTGCTAAGAATCGAGTTGGTGTTAAAATATCTTTTAACTATATCAATAACTTTATCTTTTTGTTCGTGGTCACCCTTTAATACTGCTGCTGTTGCCTCTTTAATAAGTGCTTCGTAAACAAAGGCAGTATTTCTTTTCTTGTTGTGCCTATTCTTCATCTTTTTGCTCCATTAGTGATTTTTTATCATCCAAGCTTTTTAAAATTGTTCTAATTGATTCGTTCATTTTAAACAATTTTTGTTCCTCCGCTTGCTCTTTCAATTTATAAATAGGTTGCTCCTGTTCATAAATACCCTTTGCTATACTAGGGATGCTGTTGATTTCGGATCCGGGGAACACATTCCTTGTTGTTTGGCTGCTTTTTTCGGCGCTTCGCTTTGAGGCATAATTGCGGACTCTTGGGCCGCTGTCTTTTCTTCTATCGTTTTTAACTGGGGTGTATGTGCTTTTTTCATAAGTGCGCCTGTCGTCTCTAGAGCCGGGAGGAACAGCTAATAATGGCGACTCATCTCCACCACCTTCAGTACCGCCGGCGTCGTCGGTTCCGCCTAAGTCAAGATCAGTACCAACATCACCAGCGGGTATTTCTTCTGGTCCACCTAAAGCATCATCTCCACCTAAATCAAGATCGCCACCTTCACCTCCAAGGTCAAGATCTCCACCGAGACCACCCGTCTCTCCAGCAGCCTGAGCTTCAGCGACAGCTTGAAGTGATGCATCGTGCTTGCGGTCGTAATACATTTCACGCTGATTACGTATAAACTCTTCGTGAGACATACCAAAAACATTTTCTGCTACCCAGCGACGAGAAAAATAGCCCTCTGTTGCTGAGCCAGCAATGTCAAACTTAGCTTTCCAGTGTTCGATTTCTTGAAGCTCTGCAATCTTCGAGGGATTGTTTAACGACAACTTAAAACTTAATAAATCATCGCCGCGGAACCCAAGAGTATAAAGATGAATGATGCCAATTTTTTCAAGTTCTGCAATAATAACGCGTTGTAGTCTTTGGATTGTTCTTGCAAAACGAATGTCTTTTTGTGCAAGGGTTGTCTTGTCTTCAGCGGCGCCTTCACCCATTGCAAGGTATGCTTGGGGAATTTTTAGCGCGGAAAAGAGTTTGTCGCGAAGATACTTGATATCGTCAATTGCTGTAATATTTTGCGCGCCGGCTAAATTCTGGATGTCGGTCACAGAACCAGCGCGGACTGGGATGAAATAATCTTCTTCAATTGACATAGGGTTATACCGTAAATCAATACGGCCGGTGCTGGGATCAACAACTGAGTGTCGCTTAAGTTGGGTAACAATTTTTTCCATGTATTGTTCAACTTCATTCGGAGGTACTGCACCAACATCAATCTTAAACACGCGGCGCTCAGACGAACGAACAACACGATAAGCCATCATGGCGTCTTCCATAAGTGTTAGCTGGCGCCAAATGCGACGTGCTGGCTCAAGAATAGAAGTACCGTACGGTGCATACTTATCATTTCCAAGAACACGGAAGTGTGCAATCTGCCAGTTTTCAAATGTCATACCGGCTGAATTCCACTGGTACTGGACATAGCTAGGGTTAGTGGCATCTTGCCCTTCAAGTCTTTCAATTTCTTGAATTGGAAGAGAGAGGACTGACTTAACACCAAACTTCTCATCTATATCCATATATAAGAAGAAGTCTCCATACTTACACATTGTGCGTGACCACCCAAAAAGATTGTACTGAAGGTTTAAGATATTATTGTAGAGCGTGTCAAGGACAGCCTTGATTTCTTCATTCGCGCATCTAATGTTTAACATTGGCTTAAGATCAGAATACGTGGTCATTTCATCGGCGTATATGTCCATAGTCGATGCAATCTCAGGCATGTACTCCATTTGGTCAAAATCAACATAGCGTTCCGACCGGCGCTGATTTGCAATTGCATTGGTAGCAATTTGGTCGAGAGGGTTATAGAGAGTCTTTTTGAACTGCTGACCCGATGCAGTTTTAAATCTAGATGAATATTTATCAAGATGCTGGCGCCTGATGCGGCGGCCGGACTGAGAGCGGTAGTTTACTATTGGTCCAGAAAAAAGCCGAGTCAGTCTTTTAAATAATTCTGATTCTTCGTTTGCTGGGTTTTTGCCTTTTGGTCTTATTCTATTGTCTGCCATTTATAATCTCACTTTATGATCCAATTAAATTGATCGTACATGGTTTTTGCTTCATTTATTTTATCAAATATGTTATCTTTTTTGTAGCCATGTTGACCAGCTATTTGTGTATTCATGGTTGTTTTAGAGGTTTTTATTGCACTAACAAAGGCTTTTTGATAATTTAAATCGCGAGCGTTTGCTTGAAGCGCTGTATCTCTAACCCAGCAGGCAATCGCAAGAGCCATGACCAGATCGTCATTGTAACCCTTCATTGCTTGTGGTTTACCATTCCTCCAAATAAAAGTCTTCATCTCGTTAATAGTACGAGAAGAATATATTTTAATTAGTTTGTTCCTTATAAACTCTTCTAATTTCGCGACTATCAAAGGGCGCGTCTTCATAGAAGTAGTAAAGCCAGCGATTGCAGATGACATAGCTTCAGCTTGATATTGCTCTACATATTCATGCGTAGACTTGACTGAATAATATAAGTTTGGATAACCGTGTTCAGTAAGTTTATCGAGAACTGTGTATCCAATATTATTATTTTCTACCACAAGCATTGCATTTCCAAATTCTCTGCCGACTTGGTTCAAGAAGTTTGCATACATATCTGGTGTTGGTTTACCTTGGTACTCACCTATTATCTCAAGAGTCTCTAACTTTATAACGTGCAGTGTTGAATAGTCTGCTCCATCACCGCGAGACACATCAGCAACTGCTAAATAATTACAGCTTGGATCATATTCTTCCCAAATCCAAAAGTTCCTATCAAACCCTGTTCTATACTTTGGTTCTTGTACATTTTCCAATAACCACTTCATGCAATCAGGATCGATAACGGTTTCACCTGATGTGTTGAAGTTACATTCAAGCTCTTGAGCAATCTGTCGTTTAGACATGTTCTTGGTTTCTTTTTTATACCATGCTTCATCTCTATCAGGGTGTACATCCCACTGTAAGGTCGTTATGTTAAAATTATTTGCTCCCGCTTCGGCGTCTGTGCAGGTTTTGTGAAACCAATTACCAACACCATTAGGAGTAGACAACGCAATGCATCGCCCACCAGTTGACAATGTGGGATACAAGCCGGTCCACAATTCTTCTAAACCTTCAATATGTGCGGCCTCATCAAGCACTAAGAGTGACAGTGCTTCGGAACGTCCGGCGTCACCAGAGGTAGACGTTGCTTTTATCGAGGAACCATTTGACAATTCAAATGATGTACGGTTGTCCACGGAAATAGAAGCTATCCTTATCCAATCTGGTAAGTTCTTCATTATGTTTTTTACTTTTTTGACTAGGTTACCAGCGGTAGCAAATTTAGTTGCCATGACAAGAATCGACTTGTCACGATGGAATAGCATCATCCAAGCAATATAGCCTGCTGTAATTGTTGATATACCAAGCTGTCTAGCTTTTAAAATAACATTAAAGCGATAATCATTAAAATTTTGTAGAAGGTCGTCTTGGAAATCATAGGTATTAAATAGTATTAGCCCGTGCATCGGATGAGATATACGGGCATAATTTTTAAGGAAATAAGTGGGGTCTTTACCGCACTTAATTATTTCCTTTACTTGTTGTTTTTTGTCTACCTGAAATGGCATTAATCACGGCTTGGCTTTGGTCTAGTATCGTTTTTTGGACGCTTGCCACCTTTACCATCCCAGCCTCCTTCATCAAGAAACTTTCTAAAACTATCTTCTGGCTTAGTGTCAGCTTCAGCAGCGACAGCATTATCCTTGTTAAGACCGTCGACTTTATAGTGCATTTTAGCGGTAACCCATGAGCGTATGCGAGAAGAATTTTCTACATGGACGTCAATCTCTCCTTCAGTAGTGAGAGATACAGAGTTGCCGGTAATCTTTTTGTATTCTTTTTTCAAAAACTTTACAACTTCAGCAATCTGACTTTCTACATCTGATTCAAAGCCAGATGCATAAACCTCTTTAAGTTGTACTTCTGACATATATTTTAAGCACATCATGTTTCCATAAAAACTTACATTAAAGCCGTCCATGACTCTTTTGTCTAAAATCGGATCGCCCTCTTCTCTTTTGAGTCCAGCCAGGAGTGGTTCCCCATTCTCATCGAGGGCACCATCATATGCATTTGCTGCAGCTTGTGAAAGCCCTTGGATTATTTCGTACACAGTAGCCATTATTCATCTCCTTGTTTATTCTGAACAGAATTTTGTGTTTGTTGTTTTAGAAGCTTTAGGACTCTTTGAAGTAATGGCTTGTGTAGCATTAAGTCGATACCCGGGGTAGCTGCTAAAGTTGTAATGTAATCTTCAAGCTGGTGGATAATTCCCTTTTCGTTATTAGTAAGTTCCCCTTCTTCATCGCCAGTTATCCTATCGCGGGTGTCTTTTAGGCGTGCACCTGTTGACATGGCTTTTGTTTTAATCTTAGTGGGGTCTTCTTGTTGTTCTACTTCTTTCAGTGATTCATAAATAATTTGTTTTAATTTTTGTTTACTAAGTTTCATCTGGTCTCCATCCTTGTATCCATCTATCTTCGCGGCCGTGAACGTATTGTATAAAACACTTGTTACAACATTCATACTTAATTAACGACACATCATCCTTAACACTTTTAGGAAAAGCGCTACAAACAGGACAATTTTTTAAAGATTCTCTATTAAGTAGTTTTTTTGACACCTTTATACCATCAACGTCAACTTTTTCTGTGTGTATTCGTTTTTTATTGTCGCGGCTATAAAGTTGCTTCATCTGTTCAAGATATTCTTTTTCTTTTTGCTCGTCCCAATTTGATCTTGGGTTAGCTATTGTATCTTCGCCATATTTTTCTTTAATTGCTTTCTCAACTGCTGCTATTTTGTCGAAGTTTTCTTTACTCATTAAATGCCTCGTAGGCGCCATATGTTATTGCAATGCCACCGGCCACACCTACAGCTACCCATAGTGCAGGATTTCTTTTTGTTTGTTTCTTGAGAGCGTTTGCTAATGCATCTGCTTCTCTCTCTAGGGATTGAACGCGCATATCGTATTCAGCTATAAGAGATTCATGTCTAATTGTTAAGTTCTGTAAGTCTAACTCATATTCTGTTTTTTGTTTATTCAATTCATAATTTAAATATAAGTCACAGTTAATTTTTGCAGTTTGTGCTTCAGTAAGTATGTGGGCTGTTGCGGCTGGATCAAATAAGACACCTTCAAAGGGTGCACACTGATTCTGTCCTAAAAACGTAAATTTGCCGGTATCGTCTGCTGTTGCAGAATTACTCCACAGGCTCAAAGCCATAAGTATTAACAATCTCATTTGATAGAGCCTCCTTATCTTGAGAAAAAAGCCTTTCATATGTGCGTATTCTTTTTTCTTTTTCTTTCTCTAATTCTTCTTTAGATTCCTCGTAACTTTCGCGCAACTCTCTTAATGCTTTTTTGTAAGTATCGAGTGCGTGTTCACGGCGAGCAAGCTCTTCACTATGTATATACTGCAGTGCATCAATACGCTCTCTTGTCTCTTGTTTAGAAATCTCGTAGGCTTTGTGTAGCGCGTTATAATCCATGCGCATCTTTATTGACACAAGAGATAAAGATAAAACTACTAAAATTTCTCGCCAATTTTTAAGAGCAAATTGTAATACACTTGCCCACTTCATGCCATTCCCTTGAGCTTGGCGATCCCATCAATAACAGTTTGACCGCCAATATAAATAGCAGAAATAATTACCCAATCGCCAGATTGCAAATCTGAGAAAGCTAAAAGCCCTGTTGCTGTTAGCCATACAAGAAATTTACGAGATATCATTTTTTCGACAAGTCTATCTAACTTACCTTGAACATAGTTCATCACTTCTTGCCTCGCTTCTTCTTCTTGTTTTCATCTTCAGCGTCTAAAGCTGCATCAATGGCCATTTGTGTTCTTTTCTTTTTGCTTTTACCTTTAAATTGTGGTGCATCTGATTTACGAAAATCAGCTACATAGTCGCCAACATCCGCAGCACTACTCAATATTTCTGATAGATCATCGCCGCGCATGTGATTTAAAACTGTCGATAAATAATCGTGAGCTTTTGTAATTTTAGACTCGACCCATTCTTCTAAGTCACTATCGTCGTTTATCATCTCTTGTATCATAGCAGCCATTTCTACGGTGCGCCCAAGTTGACCTCGGGCCATAGAACCTTCACCACCATGACCTTCTGAAAGACCTGCATCAGACTTAGAAGGCTTAGCCAATCTGCCAAAACCTTTTTGTAGCATATTCGTTGTATATGGATCATCACCGGTGACGGCTGATGTCAGGTAGTCGATGCTTACATCTAAATCTTCAATGCTACCTGCTAATGCATTAATTGAGTTAATTAATTCTTGGTTATTTTCAATCTCTTCGATTAGAAGCTTTTTGAGTTGGCTCTTAGTGATCTTCATGCTACCTCGGTATCTCCAAACTTTTTCTGAATAATAGGATGTGCATTTTTAAACTGTTCGTAACATTTTGCAATTTGGCCTCTGTCAGAAGAGCCAACATACCAATCAGAGAATAGTTGTAGCGCTTTAGTTTTTCGTAAGTTTTCAGGTGTAACACCACTTTCTAAACACATCTGTTCAAATAATTCTTCTACACTTTGTTGTTCTATAACTTGTGCAGCTTCACCAGCGGGTTGCTCTGGCTTTTGCTGTGGTTCTTCCTTATCAAACCAATCTTTGATGTTGTTCCATAAACTCATAATTCTTTATAATCCTTTAATGCTTTGTGTAATGCTTGTATAACTCCACTATCAAGATGGGAGTAATGGGGAGGATCTCTCATCGCATCATGGTAGGCTTCCTCTAGCATCGTGGCCAGCTTTCTTTTAATTTGGCCTATCATCATGCTACCGTATCCGGGGATCATAACCTCTACATCGTCCGGTGGTGTTACATTGCCCGGGCGCTCCCATGCGGGGAGGCGGGCTTCATTCATTTCATGCCGCTTAGCTAGGTCTTGATACATCTCTTCTGGATCATAATAGTACATTGTTTCTCCGTTCTGAAGAGTGACTTTAG
Organism: Flavobacteriaceae bacterium; assembly: GCA_002698745.1. GTDB lineage: Bacteria > Bacteroidota > Bacteroidia > Flavobacteriales > Flavobacteriaceae > UBA7446. Next base: position 1,309 of record PAAD01000063.1, on the reverse strand, counting down.
CGTATGTGTGACCGTCACGAAAGTCCGGAGTTTCAAATTTAATCTCAACATTGAACTTGTCAGCCAAGTCTCGCATTTCTCCCATTTCAAGCTCCAGAGGACTCATGCGCTCTTCGCCAGTATCAATATCTGCAACAGCGCGACCGGGTTCGTATGGTGTTTCGTTTTCTTCAAAGTATTTGCTTTTTTCTGGTGGATAGCCGAGATCTTCGCGCTCACGTCTGCGGCGCTCTTCTTTCTCGCGGCGGTATTTACGCTCTTCATCTGTTTCAGGTTCTGTCCTGCGGCCGCCTCTTTTTATATATACATCTTCCTTATCGCGAGTTCCTTTGTTATATGGCTTGGGTTCCCACGCTTCTTTAATAATATCTGTTTTCTCGTCCATAAAATAACGAGGATCAAATCTTCTTGTGTTTTTTCTTCTAGCCATTATAATCTCCTATGTCGCTAATCCATTCATACTTAGTATCGCAATCAATCCGGGCACATTCTTTCTGACATAAACGCCAGAGAAAAGTGTCTCGCATCGACCGCCGACATAAGCGATTGCCGACTCAATATTCTTGCTGACTTTAGGGTCAGCTACCATCTCTTCTGACACAACCAACACTAACGAACCTGCAGCGGCCTTGCCTTTCGGCGGAGGACATGCAGAACGATTCATGCAGTTATGAAGGATCACCGATCCAAGCTTTCCAGTATTTGGATCCTTTATCATAGTTGAGCCCATAAAGGCTCTGCCGTTATTGCCCAAGCATGTTTCCAGATCTTTACTATCGAAAGATTGAATCGGTGAATCCTCAGTGGAGAGCTTTAAAACTTGGGCTAACGATTTGGCAAATTGTGTGTTGGCGACAGGGTACATGCCGAGCATACCTATTCTGCCGCGAAGTAAACGTGTGGCCCGTTCGTTATCAAGAACGATGTGCGGGTGCTTGGCAACATCATTTGCCAATGTCAACGCATTACGAGCGATTGTGGGGTTAAGATTTTCTTGTGCGGTGGGCCATGATACTACGTAAACGACCTTGCCGCTCGACTGCACAGAGCGCATGTAACGCTCAAAGACAGGGTGCAGAGCGGTAACACTACTACCGGTACCGCCGCCACCGCCAGCAAGGACGAATAACCAATCAACTTTACCGAGCTTGATACGCAGGGCATCTTCAACAATCGCACCATTTTGACTTAAAACCTCTTTCCCATATTCTACGTTTTTTCCAATCCCGTCTGAATCGGGGATGAGGACAACGTGATCCTCTTCTACATTCTTTGGAATGTCTTTACCTGTTGAATTTACGAGTAGCGT
>PAAD01000004.1 GCA_002698745.1 Flavobacteriaceae bacterium | reverse complement strand
GTATTCACGGCATCTTGCCCCATCATGGCATCTACCACAAACAGGGTTTCGGTGGGTTTTACTGCCTTATGAATATTGGCAATCTCTTGCATCAATTCCTCGTCCACTGCCAAACGACCTGCGGTATCGACAATTACAACATTGTATTGATTTGCTTTGGCGTGTTGCAATGCTTTTTTGGCAATGTCAACAGGGTTTTTATTTTCGGGTGCTGCAAATACAGCAACTTCAATTTGTTCACCCAAAATCTTTAATTGATCAATAGCAGCTGGCCTGTATATGTCACAAGCTACCAATAGAACACGCTTGGATTGTTTTTCTTTGAGTTGTTTGGCGAGTTTGGCTGAACATGTTGTTTTACCAGAGCCTTGCAAACCACTCATAAGTACCACGGCAGGTTTTCCAGTAACGGAGATATCTTGCTTTTGACCGCCAAGTAGGTCGGTTAACTCATCTTGTACAATTTTGATCAATAACTGACCCGGGTGCAAATCTGACAATACCTTCTGACCGATGGCTTTGTCTTTTACGCGCTGGGTGAAAGATTTGGCGATTTTGAAATTAACATCGGCATCTAACAATGCACGCCGAATTTCTTTCATGGTTTCAGCCACATTAATTTCTGTTATGCGCCCATGTCCTTTAAGGGTTTTTAGGGCGGCATCTAAGCGTTTAGTAAACAGTTCAAACATGTATTAAGTTAAAAGGCTAAATTAAGAAATATACTTCTTATGCATTAGAAATATAGCAATAACATGTGGGATGGTAATGGCAGCCAAAAAAGCAAAGAATAATGAAGTCAAAGAGATTATTTCATTATCAATAAATAAAATAGCAGCCGTCAATCCTATTAAAGATAGTAACCAATACGGAATAGCAGATTTAACATAAGAACGAATAGGACTAGAATCATGTAAATATAACAATGTTGCTTGTTCTTTGAGGGATGGCAAACTGTGCCACAAAACGAAATAAACCGAAAAAGACCACAATAATGAGGTTTGTGAAAAAAGGAAGAGTAAAGACAAAATACCTATTGATTGTATAAATAGTTGCGGCTTGATTTGCTTATAAATAATAATTAAGAAAATTGTAAATATGCAAGAGGCAAAAATCAAAAAACGGTCAAATAAATAACCAGGGGGTTGTTCTTGCGTGATTTCTAAAATAATATGAGCTGTCTGAGATTTGTTTGTAAAGAAAAGTAGTGCAAAAAGCATAAAGCCAAAGGCAGCATAAAAGAAATGAACCTTTGCGGATCTGGCAATCGTTTTTTGATACCATTGTTGTTCTCCAAAATGAAATGAACTTATAACTACGAACAACAATAAGGACCAAATCGGAAAGCGATAGAGTGCAAAAACCATGATAAAAACAAACAAAACGTAAATGACAAATAGGTAGCCAAAATGTTGTTTTGTTGTCGTTTTTCTAATTTTTGATATAATGTATAAATCATTTGCACCATGAATAATGCCGATTGTTAACACGTTAATAGCGGCAAAAAAGTTAAGTATATCATCTGGTAGCACAGCACCCAAACCTGTACAAACCAGCGTTATGAAGACTTTTAAAATATCGAAATGAGTAATTTTAAACATATTTTATTAACAAATTCATAAAATATTAAATCAAATATATACAGATTGTTTAATTTTTTTTACCTTGCAGTCAACAAAATATAATTAAAAAATTATGACACTTACTAATTTTATATCCTTTATTGGAAATGCGGATCTTAGTGATCCAGTTAATTTTACTTTCTTTTTAGGCACGATGGCAATGACAGCTGCTTCAGCTTTCTTTTTCCTTTCCTTACCTCAATTTGATAGTAAATGGAGAACCTCAATTTTGGTTTCTGGTTTAATTACATTTATAGCGGCAGTACATTATTATTACATGAGAGAAGCTGCTACATCTGGAGGAGTAACTACAGAAATTCGTTACATTGACTGGATACTTACAGTACCGTTAATGTGTGTTGAGTTCTATTTAATTCTCAAAGTTGCTGGTGCTACAACAAAACACCTAAGCGTTCTTATTTGGGCTTCACTTGGTATGCTTGTATTCGGTTACTTTGGTGAAACTGGATTTATGGGTGGTTCGGCTGCATTATGGGGCTTGCTTTCAGGAATATGTTATTTCTACATTGCTTACCTTGTCTATTTCGGTCAACTAGCGAAACTTGCTGCAGCTGCAGGAGGTTCAGTAGAAAAAGCACACAAAACATTAACACTTTTCGTACTAATCGGGTGGGCAATTTATCCTCTTGGTTATATGATAGGTACAGATGGATGGTATGACTTTGTTGATGCCATAAATGTTAATATGGATGTTGTTTATAACATTGGTGATGCTATCAATAAAATTGGATTCGGTTTAGTAGTATATGCTGCTGCTGTTTCTTCAAAATAATACAACAGAGCTATTTTTGAAAATTAAAAAGCCTTGCACATTTTGTGCAAGGCTTTTTTTACATTCTTTCCGGAGCATCAATACCCAAAAGACCAAGGGATTTGGCAATAACATCCGCTACTGTATAACACAAAGACACCCTAAATGACTGTGTCTTATTCTCAACAAGTATGGGTACTTCTTGATAATATGAATTGAACTGTTTAACTAACTCATACAGGTAATTGGCAATCAAAGCAGGACTGTATTGCTTAGCAGAAGCTTCAATAGTGGAAGGGAATTGAAGTAAAGTCTTTAATAATGTCTTTTCCTTTTCGTGTAACGAAACTACGTCTGAGATATCAAAATCACTAGCAGACGACTTACGTAAAATAGATTGAATACGGGCGTGGGTATACTGTATAAATGGTCCAGTATTTCCTGTGAAATCTACTGAAGCTTTAGGATCAAATAAGATACGTTTCTTTGGATCAACTTTTAAAATATAATATTTTAAAGCACCCATTCCAATGGTGTGATAGAGTGATTCTTTTTCCGCTCTAGACATACCATCTAACTTACCTAAAGCTTGAGAAATCTGTTTGGCAGTATTCTGCATTTCAAGCATAAGCGCATCAGCATCAACTACCGTTCCTTCACGGCTTTTCATCTTTCCGCTGGGCAAGTCAACCATACCATAGCTCAAGTGATGCAAATTATCTGCCCAAGAATAACCTAATTTCTTCAAAACAAGAAATAATACCTTGAAATGGTAATCTTGTTCATTTCCAACAGTATAAACCATACCCTTCATATCAGGATGATCGGCATAGCGCAGTCGAACTGTTCCAAGATCTTGTGTCATGTATACAGAAGTACCGTCAGAGCGAATCAATAGTTTTTCGTCCAGACCTTCTTCTGTCAAATCAATCCAAACTGATCCGTCGGTTTTTTTGAAAAATACTCCTTTATCAAGACCTTCAGCAACAATTTCTTTACCCAAAACGTAAGTATTACTTTCATAGTAATATGAATCGAAGTGAACCCCCAAACGCTTATAGGTTTCGTCAAAGCCTTCATAAACCCAAGTATTCATTTTTTCCCACAAAGCAAGAACTGAAGCGTCTTTTTGCTCCCAACGAATCAGCATATCCTTTGCTTGCAACAATATGGGTGCTGTGTTTTTAGCCGTTTCTTCGTCAATTCCTGTGTTTACCAAATCAACAATTTCCTTTTTGTAATGTTGGTCAAAAAGAACATAGTATTTACCCACCAATTCATCTCCCTTTAGTTTGGCAGTTGATGGTGTTTCCCCGTTTCCAAACTGCTGCCAAGCAACCATAGATTTACATATGTGTATTCCTCTATCGTTGATGATTTGAGTAGTGTGAACGTTTTGCCCATTGGCAGAGAGTATGTTGGCCAACGAAGCACCTAATAAGTTATTTCTAATATGTCCAAGGTGGAGTGGCTTATTAGTATTTGGAGATGAATACTCAACTAAAATTTTATCAGCAGCTGCATCAACATTTTTGATACCATAATGTGTATCTGCATGAATGTCTTTCAATGCTTTAATATAATATGCTGTTGATATCACGATATTTAAAAAACCTTGTACCACATTATAAGAAACTATTTCAGTAACTTTTGCTTTGAGATATTCTCCCAATTCCGCTGCCAAATCAGCAGGTTTTTTTGATACTAGGCCCAATAGTGGAAATACAACCACAGTTAAATCTCCCTCAAATTGAGGCTTGGTGGGCTGAATTTCAATACTATTCACTTTTTTGTGGTAGTGTTTAGCAAAGTATACAACAAGTTGTTCTTTAATAATATGATCCATAAACATATCTTGAGAACAAAGATAAGTGATTCCAACAGGTTGCAATGCATTTATCATATCTTTGTAAAATGTTTGTTAATGTATCATATAACGACAAAGTCCAATGTAAATCTATAGATGCGCTGGTAGGCAAGCCATTCACACTAATGAATCGACTTAAATTAGGTGGAGTAGGTTCACCCAAACTGCATGTGGTTTCGAGTAGTAAAGAAATTGACTCCCTGCTTATTTTAGACCATAATGACAATACTTGTAATATTGAATTGCGTCCAAAAGGAATCATTCTACGTTTTAGATCACTGCTTGAAACCTACGGGTTAATTATCCCATACTATAAGCTCACAATATTTAAGGGTACTGGAGATACTTATTTCATTCACATGGAGCACCACAAGGTTGGCATATCAGCAAAATCTAAAAATGTACGTATCTTTTTCAAAAAGATACAGCAGCACAAAGCTAGTATTTCAGAAAACTACCTTTAGAACATTTCTATACTCAACATATCAGGGCTAAGTATTTGTGGTTTAAATTTCTACATTATTATGTCAAGACCTATCTTTTATTCAATGGTAAAAACGCTCTTTGATTCTCTCCTATGTATATCTGTCTTGGGCGGCCAATAGGTTCTTTATTTAGTCTCATTTCCTTCCAATGAGCAATCCAACCTGGAACTCTTCCTAGTGCGAACATAACTGTAAACATTTCTTTGGGGATTTTAAGTGCTTTATAAATAATTCCAGAATAGAAGTCCACATTTGGGTAAAGCCTTCTTGTGGTAAAATATGGGTCGCTGAGTGCTTCTTTTTCTAATGATTTTGCTATATCTAAAATTGGATCCTCAATACCTAAATCATTCAAAACTTCATGAGCAGTAACTTTAATAATTTTCGCTCTCGGATCAAAGTTTTTATAAACTCGATGGCCAAAACCCATTAGTCTAAATGAGTCGTTTTTATCTTTCGCTTTCATCATAAACTTTTTTGTATCCCCTCCGTCACTATTAATTGCTTCCAACATATCCAAAACAGCCTGATTTGCACCTCCGTGAAGTCTTCCCCAAAGTGCTGAAATTCCAGCAGAAACTGATGCAAATAAACTTGCTTCTGAGGAACCAACAATCCTTACTGTTGAAGTCGAACAGTTTTGTTCATGATCTGCATGGAGAATTAATAACTTATTCATAGCACTTACAACTATATCATTTTGAAAATAATCCTGGTGTGGTCTTTGGAACATCATTTTTGTGATGTTTTCAACATAACCTAAATTATAATTTCCATAATCTAGCGATAACCCATTTCTTTTTCTATGAACCCAAGAAACTAAAATTGGGATTTTTGCAAGAAGTTTAACAATTAAACCATACTCGTAATTTTGAATTTCAACTTCGTCTTTTATCAGGCTTATTTTTTTTGTAGGGTTAAATGCAATTAATGCACTTGTGAGAGAAGATAATATACCCATGGGGTGAGCAGCTTTAGGAAAAGTATCTAAAATTTTCTTTAAATCTTCATCAATTATTGCATTTTCTTGAATATCACTTAAAAACTTATTTAGTTGATTATTGTTTGGAAGTTCGCCAAAAATTAAAAGGTATGAAACTTCAAGAAAACTTGCATTATTGGCTAAATCTTCAATACTATAACCTCTATACCTTAAAATTCCATTCTCACCGTCTAAAAAGGTGATAGCACTTTGGCAAGAACCAGTGTTCTTAAATCCAGGGTCGAGGGTTATAAGTTTAGTTTTAGTACGCAGATTTTTAATATCAATTCCTAGTTCATCTTCTGTTCCTTCAACTAAAGGAAGTTCAAGCGACTTACCGGCATAGGATAATTTTGCAAATTTTACCATTTTTTAATTTCAATTATTTAACATTATGAATTAAAACTTTACATTAAAAGCTTTATCCTGTGGATAAAACGCGATTCTTCCTAACTCTTCTTCAATACGCAACAACTGATTGTATTTTGCCATACGGTCACTACGCGATAAAGAACCTGTTTTGATTTGACCTGTGTTTAGAGCAACGGCCAAATCAGCAATCGTATTGTCCTCAGTTTCTCCGGAGCGGTGAGACATCACACAAGTGTAACCAGCATTTTGTGCCATTTGTACTGCTGCGATGGTTTCAGATAAAGAACCAATTTGATTTACTTTAATCAAAATAGAGTTTGCAATATCTTCTTCAATACCACGACTCAAACGGGTTACGTTTGTAACAAACAAATCATCACCAACTAATTGAGTTTTGTCGCCAATTTTTTCAGTCAAATATTTCCAACCTTCCCAGTCGTTTTCGTCCATACCATCTTCAATAGAAAGAATAGGATATTTATCTGCCAATGAAGCGAGGTAGTCTGCTTGTTCTTTAGAAGAACGCACTTTTCCACTTTCACCTTCAAATTTTGAATAGTCGTATTTACCGTCTACATAAAATTCAGCAGCAGCACAATCTAATGCAATCATGACCTCTTTTACTGGCTTGTAACCAGATTTCTGAATAGCCAATAAAATGGTATCCAATGCATCTTCAGTTCCTAATAGTTTAGGAGCAAACCCACCTTCATCACCAACAGCTGTACTTAGATTTCTATCCTTTAGAACTTTTTTAAGGTTGTGGAAAATTTCAGTTCCCATCTGTAACGCATGTGAAAGAGAGACAGCTTTTACTGGCATAACCATAAATTCTTGAAATGCAATAGGCGCATCAGAGTGTGAACCACCATTAATTATATTCATCATCGGCACAGGAAGCGTAATTGCACGTGTACCGCCAATATAGCGGTATAAGGATTGGCCCAGTTCATTTGCAGCTGCTTTGGCAACGGCTAGTGAAACACCCAAAATGGCATTCGCTCCAAGCTTAGACTTATTTGGTGTACCATCCAAATCAATCATAATTTGATCAATCTCCTCTTGCTCAAATATAGAGGCACCTAATAGCTCTGACGAAATGATTTGATTTACATTTTTTACTGCTTGTAAGACGCCTTTTCCCATAAAGGCAGCTCCACCGTCACGCAACTCAACAGCTTCGTGTTCTCCAGTTGATGCACCAGAGGGCACAGCCGCACGGCCCATGGTTCCAGTATCAGTAATTACATCAACCTCAACAGTTGGATTTCCTCTGGAATCAAAGATTTGACGTGCATGTACGTTTAAAATGATACTCATGATGCTTGTTTTTTGTGGTTGTTAATTTGTAAGATAAATTGGTCAAAAAGATAGGATGAATCGTGTGGTCCAGGGCTTGCCTCAGGGTGATATTGTACGGAGAAGCAAGGCTTGCCTTCTATGCGGATTCCTGCTACTGTATCATCATTTAGATGCTTATGTGTGATTACAACATCCTTATGTGTTTCTGTTTCTGCTCTGTTGATTGCAAAACCGTGGTTTTGAGAGGTAATTTCTCCTTTACCTGTTTCAACATTCAGAACAGGGTGGTTGATGCCACGGTGTCCATTGAGCATTTTATACGTTGAGATGCCTTGAGAAAGAGCAATGATTTGATGCCCCAAACAAATACCAAATAGCGGAAGGCTTTTTGCGATAATCTCGGCTGCAAGGGCTTGAGCAGCATGTAAAGGTTCTGGGTCCCCAGGTCCATTGGACAAGAAATAACCATCAGGATTCCAGGAACTCATGGTTTCAAAAGTAGTGTCTGATGGAAAAACCTTAACATACACACCTCGACTGGCGAGGTTGCGTATTATATTTTTCTTGATACCCAAGTCCAAGACAGCAACCTTCAACGGAGAATCTTCATAACCCAAAAAATAGGGTTCCGTTGTGGAAACTTTAGGTGCAAGCGCCAATCCTTTCATAGATGGTACATCTGCAAGTTGTTTTTTTAAAGGGTTTAAGTCTTCTGATTGCGTTGAAATTACAGCATTCATGGCACCGTTGTCACGTATGTAACTCACAAGTGCGCGTGTATCAACGTCAGAAATAGCAACTAATTGTTGCTTTTCAAAAAAATCAAACAAAGAACTGTCTGCGGCTTCACGTGAAAATCCAGTATTGAAGTTTTTACATATAAGCCCTGATATCTGAATAGCATCAGATTCGGACTCATTATTTAAAACACCATAGTTACCAATGTGTGCATTGGTAGTAACCATAAGCTGCCCATAATAAGAAGGATCTGTAAAAATCTCTTGATAACCCGTCATGCCCGTGTTAAAGCACAACTCGCCAAAAGCTTGGCCTTCAATTCCAATAGATTTACCGTGAAATACCGTTCCGTCTTCTAGCAAGATTAGTGCTTTTTTACGAGAGAGGTACTGGCCCATATTGATTATACGTATTTCTGTAAAATTAAGACAAAAAAAAGGATAAACCAGTGGGTTTATCCTTTGATTTATTAAAAGGCTATTAAAAAGTTATTATGCCTTGTTTTCATCTTCTGAAGTTGATGCCTCATCCGCTTCTTCTGTAGCGGCTTCATTCTTTGGAGCAACATCAGCGGCAGTTGCTTCAGTGGCAGCAGTTTCGGTAGCAGCTTCTTCAGCTACAGGCGAATCATCAATAAGTTCTTCTTCAACTTCGGTATGAGTAGCTTTTTTAGCACCTCTACGTCTAGATTTTTTCTTCTTTGGCTTATCATTCTTATATACTTCATTGAAGTCTACCAGCTCGATTAATGCCATATCAGCGTTATCTCCTAGCCTATTTCCAAGTTTGATGATACGAGTGTAACCACCTGGGCGATCTCCAACTTTATCAGAAACAATACGAAACAATTCGGTTACGGCATACTTATTACGCAATGATCTAAAAACAACACGACGGTTGTGTGTCGAATCTTCTTTTGAACGCGTAATAAGCGGCTCAACAAACTGCTTCAAGGCCTTGGCCTTGGCTACTGTAGTATTGATACGTTTGTGCTCAATTAGCGAAGATGCCATATTAGCAAGCATCGCTTTTCTGTGGGTATTTGTGCGCCCCAAGTGGGCAACTTTCTTTCCGTGTCTCATGATGAATAGCTATTGCGATCTTAGTCTTTGTCCAGTTTGTATTTAGCCAAGTCCATTCCAAAATTAAGACCTTTGGCAATTACCAATTCCTCGAGTTCAGTAAGTGACTTTTTTCCGAAGTTTCTAAACTTCATCAAATCGCTTTTGTTAAAGGAAACCAAATCTCCAAGTGTATCAACTTCAGCTGCTTTAAGGCAGTTTAGTGCACGAACAGACAAATCCATATCGATGAGTTTTGTCTTGAGTAATTGACGCATGTGTAATGACTCTTCATCATAAGTCTCAGTTTCAGCAATTTCATCAGCCTCAAGTGTAATTCGTTCTTCAGAGAACAACATAAAGTGATGAATCAATGTTTTTGCTGCTTCAGTTAATGCATCTTTTGGATGAATAGAACCATCTGTTATGATTTCGAAAATCAACTTTTCGTAATCTGTTTTTTGTTCTACACGGAAGTTCTCAATCGTGTATTTGACATTTTTGATAGGCGTGTAAATAGAATCAATTGCAATGGTTCCGATGGGTGAACTTGCTTTTTTGTTTTCCTCTGCAGGAACGTAACCACGTCCTTTTTCAATAGTAAACTCAAAGTTTAACTGAACACTATCGTCCATGTTACATATAACTAATTCTGGATTAAGGACTTGGAAACCAGAAATAAACTTCTGTAAGTCACCAGCTGTAAGTTGCTTTTGACCTGAAACAGCTAAACTAACTGACTCGCTATCAACAGAGTCAATTTGTTGTTTGAAACGAACTTGCTTAAAGTTCAAAATCATTTCTGTTACGTCTTCAACAACTCCTGGAAGTGTTGAAAATTCGTGATCAACCTTATCAATACGAATAGAAGTAATCGCAAAACCTTCAAGAGATGCAAGCATCACTCGACGTAGTGCGTTTCCGACCGTTAGCCCATACCCCGGCTCTAGTGGACGAAATTCGAACTTACCTTCGAATTCGTCTGAATCAATCATGATTACCTTATCTGGTTTTTGAAAATTAAATAGTGCCATAGGATTATTTTGAATACAATTCGACAATTAGTTG
>PAAD01000003.1 GCA_002698745.1 Flavobacteriaceae bacterium | reverse complement strand
GAGTAGTCTCCCATCTTGATTCGACTTCTATTGTAAGCACATCCTCAAATGTGTATTCGTTAGCAGTAGCGTTTGTGGCTTTTAAACTAAGTGTGTGCAAACCGCCTGGAAGACCAGCATCAGCTGCAATTGAAACTTTGCCTGAAGGTTCCTCTACGCTAAATGAAGAAGAAAAGTCAATTGCAGTTTCCCCAGCTGACACATCTGGCTCGCTATTAACTAATGATTTTGGAAATATAATTTCCCACGCAGTGGGGCTCATTCCATCAACAAGTGGAGCTGCAGTAGTATATGCAGTATTTGGTGAAATAACTGCTTTTGTAAGTGCAGTTGCTCCGTCTTGTTGAACCATTTGTAAAGTTGGAGGGGCGCCGACAACAACTGTAAGTATATTTTGTACAATAATTATACCTGTATTTGTAGTTACTTGAACAGATAATTGATTAGGTCCAGAAACGGCACCATTCCCTTTAGAAATTGCTCCAGTTGTAGCATTTATTGAAAAGCCAACAGGGGGCTCAATGAGTGCATATGAAACTGAAGTGACTACTGAACCGCTTGCTGATGTGTCTGTATAGGATACTGTCGCCATAACGCCTTGCTCAAAAATACCTGCGTTAACTTGAGCGGCATCAATATTTACCAAAACAGGAACATCAAGTATTGTTAATATATATGCGCCTTCGTGAACAGCCATTCCATTGGAATTTGAAATCCCAATATCTACTGAATATACACCAGTAGAAATAGTGTTAGCTGCATTTCCATATGTTATAGCACCAGAATCTGGGTCAACAGTGAAAGCAGCCTTTGTAAAACTACTCCCAGTAGTTGACGATGCATTTAACAAACGAAAACGATATGGCGCATCAAAATCGCCTGCTGGTGCACTACTTTCAATAGGTCCAACAACTGGATAACTAGTTAAATTTGTATAAGTTAGTGGGTTACCACTAACTGTTAAAGCCTCTTGCTCATATTTTTGAATATCATCACTTTCATCACATCCAACGAAAAGAATCATTGATAATATGAGGGTTGATAGTAAATATTTTGAAACGTTCATATTTTTAGTCTATTAGGTTGTTGTTGTTTATTTCAATTAGTGGAATGTTGAGATACATTACTTCTGATTCAACATCATTAAGAACGGCGTCCACAGATGCTTTAAAATTTGGGTTGTTATTGCGTCTGTTGATTGTGTTTTCTAAAAAGTAAGCATAGCCTCTTCTTCTGTTGTTGTAGGAGTCATGTCCCTCGCCTAACAACTCAAAACGATACTCGTCCATAATAGCATCTCTAAAACTTGCTTGGTCGGTTGTATAACCCGAATGTGGTGTTAGACTAGCACGTGCTAATACTTCAGATACATATCCAAGTTGCTCCCCATTTTGAAGTTCGTTAGAAATTTCTGCTAACATCAAAATTAAGTCAGCGTATCTGTAAACAACCAGATTTTGGCTGTTACATTGGTTTGTGTGAGTTTTGTCTTTTTCAGCATGCTTGAATAGATACGGATGTGCATTTCCAAAAGCACTACGTGTCGCATTTGAAGGGTATACCCTTACAGTTCCACCAGTATCAGCACGTGTGTATTCATGTAAATATGTTGCAAGAAGTCTTGGATCATCAGGGTAGTGAGCAACGTGATAATCATAAACATCTGCAGAAACACCAAACCATCCAAAAGCTTGTCCTGCTTTATACTTCCATGGTGTGTAATTTCTACCCATTTGGGAATTACAAGCATCTTGGGCAAGTTGTAACTCAAAAATTGATTCTGAAGAGTTTTCATTACTTCCATCAAATAAGGTTGCATAGTCTGAAACCAGTTGATAATCTCCTGAATCGTAAACCGCCTTGGCTTCCTGATAAGCCATATTCCAATAGTCCATTTCAGACATGCCGTCAGCTTGTAGATTAGGATTTGTAGCCAAAAGAATATAAACTTTAGCAAGTACCATTCGGGCTGCATGAGCCTTTGGGAATCCGTTGCCTGCTGAACCATTTAAAAGATCTTTTGCTTGTGTTGCATCAGAAATTATTTGCTGATATACTTCTTTTGTAGGACTTTTTTCCTTGTGAACATTGTCTGAGTCAGGAAGGCTAGTCCATAGTGGAACATCGCCCCATAGTCGGGTTAAAGATAGATATCCATATGCGCGCGCAAAAAAAGCATGTCCTACAACATCATTGATTCTAATTTGGTTAGAATCTGTCGAGGCAGGGTCGTATGTAGCATTTGATATCGCAGTATTAGCTCTTGACACAAGGCGATACAAACCAATCCATGTGTTTTGGGTGTCTACATTTTCGTCAGGTCTTAATTTCATCTGACCATTCATCCAATTTGATGTAAGTCTGTTACCACCCCTTCGTGTAACCATTAAACCCGAAAAAGCATTTTCAACAAACATTCGTTGTTCCTGTGCTTGATAATGAGTTAGTGCTGCATATATCCCATCTCTAGCAGCTTCTGCACTTAAAGCATTGTCATACATCGAACTGTCCAAAAACGGAGGATCCTCATCAAGGTTACAAGAAACCATTAATAAAGTTGTAGTTAACAAAAGGCATACTAACATCGTTATATGCTTAAGTTTAAATATTTTTTGCATAATTGAGATTGAATTTATTAGCATGATATTATAAGTTTATGTTTAATCCGATTAAAATATTTCTTGAGTTTGGTGGGCCGTTCCAATCAACTCCATTTATAAGACCTGTCCACATAAAGGTGGTAATCTCAGGGTCATAACCACTGTAATTTGTTAGAGTTAGCAGGTTTTGACCTGTAACATAAATGTTAGCGCTTTTTATGGCGTTGTTATCATTGATAGGAAGATCAAATCCTAAGGTTATATTGTTTAGACGTAAATAACTTCCATCTTCAACATATCGATCAGTAGTAGCAAAAAACTCTGGCGAACCTTGTGAAGGAACATACCCAATTCTTGGGTAGGTATTAGACTGCCTCTCAGGGCGCCAAGCGCCATGATAGGCGTCGCTTAGAATATTCCTAAATAACCCTTCTGCATTACCCATTTGTATTAAATTCCCATTAATGATATCATTCCCATAAACACCATTGATAAGAGCACTTAACGAAAATGCTTTATAGCGTAAAGAAAGATTTATACCAAAAGTATAATCTGGGTTTGGATTACCAATAACTGTTCTGTCTGTTAAATCAATAACGCCATCTCCATTTTGGTCAACAAAACGTACATCACCAGCTTGTGCATTTCCAATTGTAGTATCGCCCGTTTGGTAAATTCCATCTGTCTCAAGTCCGTAAAACAGAGCTGTTTCTTCACCTTCAATAAAAATATTAGCAGGGTATTTGAAATAGTTCCCCCTACTAATTGTATTACCTAAATAGAAACGTCTGTCAACATAACTTCCATCAAGTAGTACAGGTGAAAGTGATTGTGAGGATAGCCCTTCAATTCTGGTTCTATTAAAGGCTATATTACCTCCAAAACTAATGTCTAAGTCATCACTTGAAATTGGGTTTACTTGAAGCGCAATCTCCAAACCTTTATTGGATAATTCGCCTCTATTAACGAGCAAGTTGCTAAAACCAGTTGAGGCAGCAATATTTGAGCTAATTAATAAGTCTTTAGTTGTTTTATCATAAGCATCAACAGTTCCTGTAACAATACCATCAGCCAAGGAAAAGTCCACACCAATATTAGATTGCTCTGTGGTCTCCCAAGTCAATTTTGAATTGGCAATATTGTTCAAAATTAATGGAACACTAGTTCCATTATTTGCTGTTCCATATAACACACTTGAATTAATTCCGTAGTTAGACAATGTGCCATAAGCTCCTATTCCATGGTTTCCTATTTCCCCCCAACCTAAGCGTAATTTCAACTGGTCAATTACATCAATATTTTGAATAAATTCTTCGCGGTGAAGGTTCCAAGCTAATGCCAGTGATGGGAAAAACCCATATCGTTGATCTTCTAAAAATTTTGAAACACCATCACGGCGGAAACTTGCAGTTAGAATGTATTTATTGCTGAGTGAATAATTAACACGTCCCAGTACAGAAAATAGTTTAGTTTCTCGATCAAGGTTTGCAAGTGGACTTGAGATTACCTGTCCTAGGAAAGGCTGTTCTGTTGTTTTTTCAAGAGTTACAAAATCTTGAACAACATAAGTCATATTTTTTGTTGTACGTTGATCATAAGTAAGACCCAATACAGCATTAATACGGTGCTTTCTATTAAAAGTGCGGTTAAAACGAAGTGTATTAGTTATCTGAAAAGAAGATGCATTCATTTGAGACAATTGAAGTTGCCCATTTGCATTTAGCCCAACAAAAGTGGTTAGCCCATAAAACCTTCTTCTTTCTTTAGTTCTAATGTTACCGCCAGCCCTAGTTTGAAAACTCAAACCCTTGAGCCCTAGATCAAATGTTGCTGTCAAAACTCCAAAAAATCTGTTTTCATTGGATACGTCTTCAAAGTCATCTATAAAAGAATAAGGGCTTGCAATCCCTAAATCATCAATAGCCTCAACATCGTCAAGCCCATCTGGTAAAATGGGACGAAAAGACAATACGTTTCTAATAAAGCTTGTATTAGAACCTCCTAGTAAGTCACCGCCTTCTGCAAAGTCAGTTGAGCTGAAAAATCCGCTTAAGCGTGCATTAATTTTAATTTTAGGACTTAGAGTTTGGTTTAGGTTTAAACGAATGTCGCCACTTTTAAAACTTGAGTTTTTCGTAAGACCTCTTTGGTCGTTAAACCCCCCTGATAAATAATAGTTCCCATTTTCACTTCCCCCAGAAACCGATCCTCCTGCACTCAAGCTGGTAGCCATTTTGAGTAGATCTTTTTGCCAATCTACTGTTGTTACAGGAGTGTCATTGATTGATACTACCCCATCAGTAGTTATAATTGGAAATAATTGATTGTTTTCAATGTGAAACGCAGGCTGAGCAGTAGGAGAAAGTCTCATGTTCGATTCGTTTCGGTATCGAGCATAATCAAATGCATCTAGAACATCATACGTTTTTGAAACGCTTCTCATAGATGTGTTAACAAAGAAATTTGTTTTAACTTGATTAGGAGTACCCTTTTTTGTTGTAATAAGGATAACACCATTTGACCCCCTAGATCCATAAATGGCTGTTGCAGAGGCATCCTTTAATACTTGAATATCTTCAATATCTCTAGGGTTTATTCCATTTAGACCACTTTGCTGTTCTTGACCTGTATTATTACCCCCTGTGGCTACAACGTCTTCACTAGCCGATGAAATAATAATGCCATCCACAACATAGAGGGGCTCGTTATTTCCTCGTAAACTACTTGTACCACGAACACGAACACTTATACCAGAGCCTGGGTTAGCGGCATTTTGAGTCACCTGTACTCCTGCTGCTCTACCTTGAAGCAGTTGGTCAACCGTAGTTGATTGTCGCGAGATTGTCTCACTTACCTTAACTGAGGAAACTGAGCCGGTTAAATCTTTTTTCAAAACCGTACCATATCCAATTACAACTACTTCCTCAAGTTCGGAAACATCTTGTTCAAGTGATATAGAAATATTATTTTGCCCAACAACATCAACCTCCTGACTTACAAAACCAACATAAGAAATGATGATTTTTTTTTCTCCATCTCTAATAGCAATAGTAAATTTTCCGTCAAAATCGGTTATGGAGCCTATTGTGTCTGAACCCTTTACCTGAACAGTAGCGCCAGGAAGTGGACTCCCCATGTCATCAGAAACTACCCCACTGACGATTTTCCCTTGAGAAAAGGCAATAACAGGAAGTAGTAAAAGTGTAAAAATTAGTTTTTTCATTAGTTGTAATTTTGATGGCTAAATTTATTCATAATTCTGTTGCTTATTTTACAACTTTTGAATTATTCATTAAAACATTTGTGTCATCATTACAAATAGAAGCCTAAATTTATGAAATTGATAAATATGTTTATATGTCATGAACATATTTAATACTAATTAACACAAACCTATTATTAGATTGTTTTAACTTACAATACTTTAGCAATTAAATACTAACTGTATTTTAAATTAAGAACTCAAAGACGTATAAATGGTTAATAAGAAGATATTTTACGTTATTAAATTTGCATTAATATTATTTATAACATTTAATATTTCTGCACAAGATTACTATGTCTCAGTAAATACTGGTAGTGATAATAACAATGGCATTAGTATAAATACCCCATTTAAAACTATTAACAAAGCAATTAATTTTGTTCAACCTGGAGGTACTGTTTATGTAATGGAGGGGGAATATAGGGATGAAACTGCAGGTACTCCAATAGTTTCATTTTATGAGGATACAACCCCTAATCAATTTGATTCAACTGGAAAAAGTTATGTATTTAGTAATAGTCAGTATGTAAATAATCCTCACGTAGTTACTATAAATAAAGCTGGAAATTCTACTGATGGTTACATAACTATTAAAAATTACTCCGATCACACTCCAAAAATAATTTTTGATGGACAAGGAGGAATAAAGCTTGGCCCTAACGCAAATTATATTATAATTGAAGGGTTTGAAGTACAGGGGCCATCTCAGTCTATAACTTATAATCAAGCTATTCTTAATCGTAGAAATAGAATTACTCTGAAAGAATCTCAAGCTGTAAACAATAATAACCATAGCTACTTTTCGGGAAAAGGAATATGGGGAGGATATGATGATCATCATCATATAATTATAAGAAATAATGTAGTTCACGATACTCCCGGCTCAGGAATTCGCTTTAATGACAGTGATTATATAACAATTGAAAATAACACTGTTTACAACACCACTTGGTGGACCTCATCAGCATCAAGTGCTATTGTGTTTGCAGAGACAATTGCAGTAAATGATGATGATAATACAACAGAAATAAAAATGATAATGCGCGGAAATATTGTATATAATAATTGGAATCGTATTCCATTTTATGCGGCAACTTTTCCTGACAATGCTCAGCCGCCAAGTGGTAATTATGGCAATGCTGGTTATTCTACAATTTTAGATGGACAAGGGCTTTATGTCACTAGAAGCCATAGCCCAAGTGACCAAAATCCTAGACCGGGTTATTTGGGAACCTTTTTAATTGAAAATAACCTTTGTGTAAATAATGGAAAAAATGGAATCAATTTTGACAGATCAAATTATAGCTCCGCTTTAATAAGAAACAATACAATTTATTTCAATGGAGTTCATGACATAATTCAAGACCAGTCTGTCGCTGATGGAAACCCTAGACACGGAGGTCAAAAGGTTGCTGGGATAATTTCTAATTTTGTTAAAAATATTACTGTCGTTAATAATATTGTTGTAACTAGATACCAAAATTACTCTGCATTAAAATTAAATAATATTGACAACCCTTTTACTGTTGATGACCCCCAAACTGATGATGTAGTAGAAAATCTAAATGATGGTATCAAAATTGCAACAAATAATATTTTTTTTAACGGAACAGTCGCTTACCCAGGAAATCAAACCCCAGCAAACATAATAAATGTATCTCCAGAATTTGTAAGTGCACCCACCTTGGAAGATGATGCCAATACAATTGCTGGATGGTCAGGCTATTTGGACGGTACAGATTTTTCTCTATTAGCAAACTCTCCAGCTATTGATGCAGGAAATCCAAGCTATTCTCCTCAGAAAGATATTAATGGAGTTTATAGACCAACAACAAATGAAAATATAATTTCGTCAACAAGCTTTGAAGATTCAACTAGTGGATGGTCTGCATTTGGTTCATCAATCCAAATCTCTAATAATGTTTCTAAAACAGGTGACAATAGTCTTTTAGTAAATAATCGAACACAAAACTGGCATAGCCCAAAAATAGATTTAAACAACTTATTAGAAGTTGGAGAAACATACACTGTATATGTTTGGGTTAAATTACCGGATGGAGAGTCAGGTAATTCTCAACTTACAATAAAAGACACATCAGAAAACTCATATTTTTCTTTAAACGAGCCTACAAATGTTAATGGTCAGGGTTGGACATTACTTAGTGGAGATTATACTCATAACAATTCGAATGATTTATTTTTATACGTTAAGGGCCCACCTATTCAAGACGGTGTTGGTGTTGATTATTATATAGATGATTTTTCTTTCGTTAAAGCTGGTAGCCCAGAAGTTGACTTTTCAATTTCTGAAGATATTGTAGATATTGGAGCATATGAATTCCAGCATAATACAGATACTGCAGCTGTAAAAGAATTAAAAAAGGATATAATTATGATATATCCCAATCCTAGTTCACAAATAATTAACGTTACTGCTTCAGATAAAATTATAGAAATTAGTATTTACAGTTTAGCAGGGCAATTATTAATAAAAAAGCGTGATTCAAAAAACATCAATATATCTTTATTAAATTCTGGAATTTATTTTGCTGAAATAAAAACAATTAGATCTACACAAGTTAAAAAAATTATAAAAAATTAAGAATGAAAGTCAGCTTTAATTTTATATTAATTTTTTTCCTTGTTTTTAAAATAACTAATGCTCAGGACATTTATGTTTCTGATACATTGGGTTCAAATAATTATGATGGCACAGAGTCTACGCCATTTAAAACAATAGCCAAGGGTATTCAAGAAGTTGATCCAGGCGAAACTATTTTTGTGATGAATGGTACATACACAAATTCAAATTATGGCACTGCTGACCCTGCAAATATTAATACTTTAAATAATCCCAACGCAGTTACAATTAATAAATCTGGCCAGCCTGGCAATTATATTACTCTCACAAACTATCCAGGGCATTCTCCCAAAATAAAATTTGATGGCCAAGGTGGAATTAAAATATCTGGCAGTCAAAGCTTTATCATAATAAGTGGATTTGAAGTTGAAGGCCCATCAAGTCAGATAACTTATGCTCAAGCAGAAGCAGATAGGCAATACAAAATAACAGTAACAAATGATAACAACCCAAATACTAACTACAACAACTCTTATTTTTCTGGAAAAGGAATATGGGGAGGTTTTCAAGCTCATAGCAACATTATTGTTAAAAATAATATAGTACATGATATCCCTGGCTCTGGAATTCGTTTTAATGATAGCGATCATATTACTATAGAAAATAACACAGTATATAACACTACCTGGTGGTCTTCTTCTGCAGAGAGCGCTATTGTGTTTGCAGAAACAATTGCTGTAGACTCTGACAATGGAACTGATATCAAAATGATAATGCGTAGTAATAAAGTATTTAATAACTGGAATCGTATTCTTTTTTTTAAAACCTCACAACCAGAAAATT
>PAAD01000002.1 GCA_002698745.1 Flavobacteriaceae bacterium | reverse complement strand
CCAAAAAAATGGGTGCCTTATTTGAAGCAAGGGATTGAAGACTGGCAAGTGGCTTTTGAAACAGCAGGCTTTAAAAATGCCATTCTTGCCAAAGATCCGCCGACGCCTGAAGAAGACCCAGATTGGAGTCCAGAGGATGTTCGCTATTCAGTCGTGCGTTATTTAGCATCTCCGATTCCCAATGCCAATGGACCTCACGTAAGTGACCCACGATCGGGAGAAATTTTGGAGTCTGACATCAACTGGTATCACAATGTGATGACCCTGTTGCGCAATTGGTTTTTTGTGCAAACGGCTGCTATAAATCCAGAGGCAAGAGGCGTGGAATTTAAAGATGAAATTATGGGTCGTTTAATTCGGTTTGTTTCTGCTCACGAAGTAGGACACACTATTGGATTACCACATAATATGGGAAGCAGTGCTGCTTTTCCTGTTGATTCACTACGCTCTGCAGCTTTTACTAAAAAATATGGCACGGCACCTTCCATCATGGATTATGCGCGTTTTAACTATATCGCTCAACCTGGAGACGGAGATGTGTCGTTGATGCCAGATATTGGCGTATATGACAAACATGCCATTCGATGGGGCTATCGCCCTATTCCGTCGGCTAAAACCGCAATGGAAGAGAAAGAAACCTTAGACCAATGGATTTTAGCACATCAAGACGATCCCATGTATCGTTTCGGAAGCCAACAATTTGGAAATCCAATTGATCCTAGTTCACAAACAGAAGATCTGGGCGACAATGCCATAAAAGCTAGTGCCTATGGAATTGAAAACCTTAAAAGAATTGTACCCAACCTAATTGAATGGACGGCAGAGGATGGCAAGGACTATGACGATTTACAAGATTTATACAACCAAGTATTGAGTCAATACAATCGCTATATGGGTCATGTGGCGGCTAATATTGGGGGGGTGTATGAATACTACAAGACCTACGACCAAGAAGGTGCGGTGTATACTCATGTTGACAAAAAGCACCAACGTAATTGCATGCAATTCTTACAAGAAGAATTATTCGCAACGCCAACTTGGATGTTGGACAACGACATTTTTAATAAAATAGAGTTTGCGGGGGTACTTGACCGCATGCGACGTATGCAAACAGGTACCCTCAACCGTTTGTTGAGCTTTGACCGTCTGGCGCGTATCTCGGAAAACGAAGCGCTTAATGGAAGTGATGCCTACGCAATGATAGAAATGATGACAGCACTTCGAAAAGGCATCTGGAGTGAGCTATACACCAACACAGCTGTTGGTATATACCGCAGAAACTTGCAGCGTGCCTATATCGACCGTTTGGCGTACTTAATGACAGAAAGTCAAGAACCTTTATCAGGTTCCGCCAGAAGGTATAGCAATCGCACTAGAGTGCTTGTGAGTCAATCCGATATTAGAGCCGTGAGCAGGGCGCAATTGGTAAACCTTAAAAACACTATTAATACAAGTTTGACGGTTACCACAGATCAAAATACACGCTATCACTTGCAAGAAGCTGTGGTGCGTATTGATGCAATACTTGACCCAAGTTAATCTATAACGCTTTTATCGTTTCCGAAAAGGCCTCTAGCGTATGCTCGAGGTCTTTTTGGCTTATAGCATCATTTAAGAAGTAGCTTTCAAAAGCACTAGGTGGTAAATAAACCCCGAATTTTAACATGCCGTGGAAATACTTTTTAAAATAATCATTGTTGCCCTTAGCTGCCGTTTCGAAGTCCACAACTGGCGTATCTGTAAAATGCAGAGACATCATGGAGCCCAATCTATTTATTTGATAGGGAAGCCCTTTCTCTTCCAATAGTGGTATCATCTCACGATGTAATAATGCGGTTTTGTCAGCCAAACTAGTGTAAGTCTCAGGGTGCGCGTGTAACAAGTTTAACATGGTTAGTCCAGCGGTCATGGCTAATGGGTTTCCACTCAAAGTACCCGCCTGATAAACAGGTCCAAGTGGTGCCAAGAAATCCATAATTTCTTTTCGGGCAGCAAAAGCACCAACGGGCAAACCTCCGCCTATAACCTTACCATAGGTAACCAAATCGGCGCGAACGCCAAGACATTCCTGAGCACCGCCTTGGGCCAATCTAAATCCTGTCATGACCTCGTCAAAAATAAGAATTGCGCCATGTGCATCACATAAACTGCGTAAGCCTTCCAAAAAGCCTACTTGAGGCAAAATACAGCCCATATTACCCGCAACAGGTTCAACGATTATGGCTGCAATTTGTTCTGGGTTGGCGCGAAATATTTCATTTACGTGTTCCAAGTTGTTGTATGCAGCGAGAAGGGTGTCTTTTGCCGTACCAGCTGTTACTCCTGGACTGTTGGGGCTACCAAAAGTTATGGCACCACTTCCAGCTTGAATCAAAAAGGCATCAGCGTGTCCGTGATAGCAACCCGCAAATTTGATGATTTTGTCACGGCCAGTAAAACCTCGTGCCAATCGAACCGCACTCATACATGCCTCTGTCCCTGAATTAACAAAGCGAATTTGATCCATATACGGTACCATGGAAAGCGCACGTTCGGCAATTTCGGTTTCCAATGCTGTTGGAATGCCATAGGAAGTTCCTTTTTCAGCACGAGCTTGAATGGCAGCGACCACTTTGGGATGTGCGTGCCCTAAAATCATAGGACCCCAAGATGCAATAAAGTCTATATAGCGGTTTTGGTCCTCATCATAGAGATAAGCGCCCTTGGCGTGAGTGAGGAAAATAGGTGTTCCACCAACTGCGTTAAAAGCGCGTACTGGTGAGTTTACTCCACCTGGAATTACTTTTTTTGCCTGCTTGAACAAGGTACTACTACGTTGGTATTGCATCATTTTACTTTGAGTTGTTGGCCAACAGCCAGTTCATTTGAGATCAATGCATTAAGGGTCTTAAGGGCTTGGACTGAAGTATCAAATTTCTTGGCAATAGCATATAATGTGTCTCCTTGTTTTACCATATAATTTTGAGTAGTTGTAGCCTTATCCTTTTTGACTTTATCCTTTTTGGCTTGTTTTGTTTTGATGGGCTCCTTACTGCCGTCGAATTGCCAAAGTTCGTAGCGTTCAATAAGTGATATCAGCTTATATGCATATTGCGGATCTGTAGCATAGCCTGCTTTTTTTAACCCATGTGCCCAGCTCACATAATCTGTTTTCTTCATTTTGAACAGCTTGCTGTAACGGTCTCTGTAACGCAAAAACTCAGAGTGATCCCTGTAGGACTGTGCTACTTTTTTATACTTACGAAAACACTCTCCTTTTGCATCGTCATCGTGAGAAACTCTAGGTCCACGCCAACCCTTGTGGCATTTTATACCGAAGTGGTTGTTAGACTTAAGTGCCAACTTTCCAACACCAGCTTGCGACTCCAATAGCCCTTGTGCTAAGGTGATACTGGCGGGTATTCCAAATTTTTTCATCTCATTTTGCGCGAGTGGGGCATACTGGAGTGCGTAAACTTTCATGCGCATATGAGCATCCATATCAACAAGCTTTTTTGCTGTTTGCTTTGGTGACTTGTTTTCTATTTTTTTAGCGTTTCGCTTTACTTCACCATTGTAAACCACTTTTTTTGTGCCACAGGAAGTAAGCAAGAGTGCGATAAGGAAACAGATTAGGGTTCTGGCCATTGCGATTGATACTGATAATTGTAGCCAGCGATTCCCTGCGTTCCACCAGTGTGAATAAGTAAAATATTTGTTCCAAACGACCATGTTTTGTCTTTTATCATTTGCACCAGCTGAAACAGCATGGGTGCCGTGTAAATAGGATCCAATAGTACGCCTGTTTTTTTGTTTAGCTCGTTGGCAAATGTAACAAGTCTTTTATCGGCATTGCTGTAACCAGCATAGGACAGGTGCCTTATGAGTTCCCAATTATCACTTGTTACAAAGGTACGAATACGGTCTGGGATTGTGGCATCATCTACCATTTGAAAACCCACAACTTTTTGATGGGCGGCAGCTGACGCTGCTAAACCCGCCAAGGTACCCCCAGTACCTACAGCACAACCGATAACATCAAAACGAACATCGTTTTTTGCCAAAATTTCCATACACCCCTTAACCGCAAGTTTGTTGGTGCCGCCCTCAGGCACAACAAATAGATTTTTCGCAGCCACAATCTGACTTACTGTTTCACCAAGGGCTTTTAGTTTGTATTCAGCTCTTGTTACAAAAATCAACTGCATGCCATTGGCCTGGCACTGCAACAAAGTAGGGTTCAATGGTTTATTTGCAAGTTCTTCTCCCCTAACAATACCGACAATGGGAATTTGTTCCTGAGCGGCAAGCGCAGCAGCTGCAGAAAGGTGATTGGAGAAAGCGCCGCCAAACGTGAGCATTCCTTTAAAAGAAGAAGCTTTTAAAGCTTTAAAATTATACTTGAGTTTACGCCATTTGTTTCCAGAAGCAACTGGAAAAACTAAATCTTCCCGTTTGAGATATACCGACACTCCTTTTTCCTCAAATTCAGGAAGTGGCAAGTATTCGTTTATAGCGATTGGTTTGTGCACATCCAAAAATACGTGATTCTATGTATTTATATTTAAATACACATTCGGCATGTTTTTTGTTTATTTTTAGAAAAATTCAATTATGAAACGGTTTTTATACATCACGGCGGCACTCATGCTCACTTCTTGTGCTACTATCCGCGTTAGTACAGATTATGACACTGGCGTTGATTTTAGTTCCTATAATGCTTTTGCTTTTTTCAAACCTGGAATTGACGATGCTAAAATTTCAGACCTAGACAAAAGACGGATCCTAAAAGCCCTTGAAAATACACTTGGAGAAAAAGGCTTTGTTGCTTCAGAAACACCAAATGTTTTGGTTAGTTTTCACACCAAGGCAGAGAAAAATGTGCGTGTTAGTGAAAGCTATGTTGGCTGGGGTGGTCCATTCTATGGCCCCTATGGAGGCATGGGTTGGGGTTGGGGATTTAATCGCCCATACAATATAAACACCACAACGAGTGGTGTGCTCTATATTGACCTTGTTGATGCGGCTTCCAAAAAATTAATTTGGCAAGGAAAAGGCGTTGGCAGATTGAGTAGCGGTACACCACAAGAACGCGAAGCAAAAATCAATGCGTTTGTAACTGATATTTTAGCGGCTTATCCACCATCAAACTAGCTAAGGAGTAAATCCTTTGCTGCTGACAAGGCAGCCGCAATACCATTAGGATTCTTACCTCCCGCTGTTGCAAAAAATGGTTGTCCACCACCCCCGCCTTGAATATGAGGACTGATTTCTTTGATGATAGTATTGGCTTGCCAAGTACCCTTTTCAGCAAGTGCTTTGGAAACATAACAAGATAATAAGGGTTTGTTCCCTTTCTTACTTCCCAGTACAGCAATTAACTTTTGGTGATTTTGACCAAGTTTAAAAAGAGCGTCTTTAAGACCGGAGCCATCCAAATGAACCTCCGCTATAATGACAGACATTTCTCCTTCAATCAGACTGTTATTCTGCAGTTCTGTAATAAGCTGTGCTACAAATTGCTTGTTAAGCGTTTCAACTTCTTTTTTAAGCTTGCTGTTTTCATCCTGCAAAGCCGCAACAGCTGCAATAACATCTTGTGGGTTTTTAAGCTGGCTTTTTAATTTTCCAAAGGTGTCTGCCTGATTGTAAACCCGTTTTTTTGCTTCATTGGCCGTAACAGCTTCTATACGTCTGATACCTGATGCAACCGCTGTTTCAGCTACTATAGTGAAATGCCAAAGTTCTGCTGTATTTTTCACATGTGTACCACCACATAGCTCAACAGATTCGCCAAAGCGAATACTGCGAACCGTATCGCCATATTTCTCGCCAAAAAGGGCAAGGGCACCATTGTCTACAGCTCGTTGAAAAGGCGTATTACGCTGTTCATCTAAATCAATTTGTTCTTGAATTCGTGCATTTACAAACGCTTCTACAGCATTCAACTCATCTGTAGTTAGCTTGGCAAAATGTGAAAAATCAAAACGTAAATATCCCGAGCGTACCATAGATCCTTTTTGTGCAACATGCACGCCAAGTACAGAACGTAACCCTTGATGTAGCAAGTGTGTAGCCGTATGGTTAGCAGCAGTAGCATTACGCTTTTGCTCATCAACTACTGCAGTAAAAGTACCGTTGAGGTCTGCTGGCAATTGATTGGCAACGTGAATAATTAGGTTATTTTCTTTTTTGGTATCGGTGATATAGGTGACATTTCCATTTGGCGCTTCTAAATAACCCTTATCGCCTACTTGACCACCCCCTTCTGGATAAAAAGGAGTAAGGTTAAAAACCAACTGAAATAAGCTGCCATTTTTGGTAGTAACCTTTCTGTATCTGACGATTTTAACAGGTGTTTTCAGCAAGTCATAGCCCACAAATTCCTGTTCATCGTCTTCTCTAATATCGATCCAATCTTCGGTTTCAACTTGAGCTGCTGCTTTAGAGCGTGCTTTTTGTTGCGCCATTTCGGTTGCAAATGCATCCTTATCTAGGGTCATGTTGTTTTCAGACAAAATAAGCGCTGTCAAATCAACGGGAAAACCAAAGGTATCGTACAACTCAAAAGCCTTTGCTCCCGAGAGTTGTATTCCGGCGTTGGATTTCATGAGTTGCTCAAGCATTACCAAGCCTTGCGATAAGGTTTTTAAGAATGATTGTTCCTCTTCCTTGATGACATTTCGAATAAGATCTTGCTGGTCTTTAAGCTCGGTAAAGGCATCTCCCATTTGATCGGATAAGGTTTTGACCAAAGCAAAAATAAAAGGTTCTTTTTGCTCCAAGAAAGTATAGCCATAGCGGATGGCACGTCGTAGAATACGTCGTATGACATAACCTGCTCCGTTGTTGGAAGGTAATTGACCGTCGGCAATGGAAAAAGAAACTGCTCTAAGGTGATCCGCAATAACGCGAATGGCTATATCGACCTCCTCTTTTTTCCCGTAATCGGAAGCTGTACGGGTTTCGATTTCACGAATGAGAGGAGTAAACACATCAGTGTCGTAATTAGACTTTACGCCTTGAACCACCATGCAAAGTCGTTCAAATCCCATACCTGTATCAACGTGCTTTTCGGGCAATTTTTCAAGTGAACCATTGGCTTTTCTATTAAACTCAATAAATACCAAATTCCACACTTCAACTACTTGAGGGTGATCCATATTGACAAGCGTGGCACCGTCAACTTTAGCTTTGTCCTCTGCAGGCCTGATGTCCACATGAATTTCAGAACATGGGCCACAAGGCCCTTGGTCGCCCATTTCCCAAAAATTATCTGCTTTGGAACCCATCAGAATACGTTTGGGTGTAATATGTGATTCCCAAAAAGAAATGGCTTCGTCATCTTTTAAAAGGTCTTCAGTATCGTCACCTTCAAATACGGTTACATACAAATCGTTTTTATCGATTTGCATCTCTTGGGTAAGAAACTCCCAGGCATAACCAATGGCTTCTTTTTTAAAGTAGTCTCCAAAACTCCAGTTTCCGAGCATCTCAAACATGGTATGGTGGTAGGTGTCTTTTCCGACTTCCTCAAGATCGTTATGCTTGCCTGAAGCTCGCAGACACTTCTGAGTATCGGCAATACTTTTATCAGTAGCAATTTTGTTTGCTAAAAAGTATTCCTTGAACTGGTTCATTCCGGCATTAGTAAACATTAGCGTCGGGTCATTTTTCATTACCATAGGTGAAGAGGCTACGATCTTATGGCCTTTATTAGTGAAAAAGTCTAGAAACTTTGCGCGTATATCTTTTGCTTTCATGAAACCATATAAAGGTTGATGCTAATTACGTATATTTGTTGTGAACACTAATTTAGCACAGTAAAAATAGTACATTTTACGGAATGGCAAAGGTTAAGTATTACTACGACCATGAGAGTCTATCATATCGAAAAATAGAAGTTAAAAATCGCCGAAAAGTAAGGAATGTCTTGTCTTTTCTATGTGCTTCTGCCCTTTTTGGTACAGCCTTCGTATTTTTTTTACTTTCCACACCTGCTATTAGTACTCCTACGGAAATAGTGCAAAAAAGGGAGCTGGAAAACTACAAACTTAACTACGAGCAACTACAACTTAAAATGGACAATGTCGAAGAAGTACTTGCTCACTTGCAGGAGCGTGATAACCAAATTTACCGTGTGGTATTTGAAACCAACCCAGTACCTGATGATGTTAGGAAAGCTGGTTTTGGAGGTGTAAACCGATATAAAAATCTTGAGGGTTATGCCAATTCAGACTTGATTATTAGCGCCACAAAACAACTTGATATTTTATCCAAACAGATGGTTATTCAGTCAAAGTCATTTGATGAAGTACAACGGTTGGCACTTGATAAAGAAAAATTATTAGCTGCAATTCCATCTATTCAACCTATCAAAAACGATGATTTAAAACGTATGGCATCTGGTTATGGGTGGCGTACAGATCCTTTCACAAAAGCACGCCGCAAACATAAGGGTATGGATTTTACATCACCAAGAGGAACACCTGTTTACGCTACAAGTAATGGCAAGATTACGAGAGCAGACAACCGTTCTTTTGGCTATGGAAAGCATATACGTATTGACCATGGTTATGGTTATGTAACACTATATGCCCACCTAAGCGATTACAATGTAAAGCGTGGTATGCGAGTAAAGCGTGGTGATATTATTGGATATGTTGGGAATACCGGTCGATCACAAGCACCTCACCTTCATTATGAAATACTTAAAGACAACAAAGCAATCAATCCCATTAATTTCTTTTCTGGTGACCTTAACCCTGAAGAATTTGAGGCCATGCTAGAGGCTGCCAACCGAGAGAACCAATCGCTCGACTAATGCGACATAATTTACCTGAAAAATTGTATTACAGCATAGGAGAAGTGGCTGAAGCATTTGAGGTAAAACCTTCTTTGATACGTTTTTGGGAAAAAGAATTTCAAATTATTAATCCAAAAAAAAACCAAAGTGGAACACGTAAATTTTCAGCAAAAGACATTGAAAAATTTGAGTTGATATTTAGTCTAATTAAGGAGCGTGGATTTACACATGAAGGCGCCAAAAAAGAACTTATTAGAGAAAAAAAAGGAAATATCGACGTATTAAAGAAACTGCAAAAAATTCGTCAAGATTTACTTCGAATAAAGGCAGAGCTTTAATTATTTCTTTCTAATAAAAATATCTATCGTTACCCCACTGAAATCGTATTCAGCCCTGAGTTTATTTTCCAAAAACCTTTTATAAGGGTCTTTAATGTATTGGGGCAGATTGCAGAAAAAGGCAAACTGGGGATGATGTGAATGTAATTGGGTTGCAAATTTTATTTTGACATATTTACCTTTTATTGCTGGAGGAGGGTTTTTTTCAATTATAGGAAGAATATAGTCGTTCAGTTTCCGTGTTGGAATGCGTTGTGAGCGGCGTTTATACACATCTACAGCCGTTTCTATAGCCTTAAAGACACGTTTCTTGGTTAGAGAAGAAACAAAAATTATGGGTACATCTACAAAAGGAGATATCTGTTCGCGTATGTGTGCTTCAAGTTTCTTGGTGCTGATAGTATCTTTATCAATCAAATCCCACTTATTTACTAAAATCACAATCCCTTTGTGGTTTCGGGTTGCCAACCAAAAAATGTTTTTAACCTGCGAATCAAAGGATCTATTAGCATCAAAAACGAGCATGCACACATCCGAAAATTCAATTGATCGTAAAGCGCGCATAACAGAGTAAAACTCAATATTAGCTTTTACTTTAGTTTTTCTTCGAATACCTGCAGTATCTACTAGGCAAAACTCAAAACCAAATTGTTTGTAAACTGTATCGATACTATCTCGTGTAGTCCCGGCCTCATTTTTAACGATATTCCTAGGCTCGCCAACAAGTGCATTCACAAAAGAAGATTTCCCCGCATTGGGTCTTCCAACCACTGCAAAACGGGGCAATTCATCAACTATGGTTGTAATCTTTTCTGGCAAAGTAGAAACTAAAGAATCTAATAAATCGCCAGTACCTCCCCCATTTATAGCAGAGATATGGAATAAATTATCAATACCTAAGGCATAAAACTCTGCAGATTTAGTGACGCGTTTTGCATTATCTACCTTATTTACAACAAGAAAAACTGGCTTGTTTGATTTTCGAAGTAATTTGGCCACTTCCTGGTCCATGACATTTATTCCTGTTTCTACATCAACCATAAAAATAATAGCATCTGCTTCTGAAATAGCAATTTCAACTTGATGGTCAATTTCTTTTTCATAGACATCATCACCACCAACAACGTATCCTCCCGTATCAATTAAAATAAATTCACACCCATTCCAATCGGCTTTACCATATTGTCTGTCCCGTGTAACTCCACTTGCTGCATCAACAATGGCTTCGCGTCTCTGCACCATTCGATTAAATAAAGTGGATTTGCCAACATTAGGTCTTCCAACAATTGCAACTAGGTTTCGCATAATTCTTTTTTACAGCTTAGGAGTATAGTTTTTTTAATATCCAAAACGTTTTAGCGAGTTGGCATTTGAACGCCAATCTTTATTCACTTTAACAAAAAGCTTAAGATGTACTTTTTTTTGAAAAAATTTTTCTAAATCACTACGGGCTTGTGTTCCTACCATTTTTAGTGCGGTGCCTTTGTGGCCAATTAAAATTCCTTTTTGAGAATTGCGCTCTACAAATATAACTGCGCTGATTTTTAAGATGCTGTCTTCTTGCTTAAAATGTTCTGTGTAAACCTCAACTGAGTAAGGAATTTCTTTGTCATAGTTAGACAAAATCTTATCACGAATAACTTCATTTACCACAAAACGTTCGGACTTATCTGAAAGCTGGTCCTTTGGAAAATAGGGTTGGTGTTCCGGTAATAATGCTACCAATTGCATCACCAATTCCTTAATTTGAAATTTTTCAAGAGCAGAAATACTCCTTATTTGTGCGTTGGGTAATTGTTCTTTCCAAGCATCAATAGTTTCTTCTAGTAGACTTTGGTTCCCCTTATCAATTTTGTTAATTACTAAGAAAAGGGGCTTGTCAGTTTTGGAGAGACGTTTAATAACACTTTCATTTTTACACTTTTTTTCCCCTATTTCTACCATATAAACCAATACATCTGCATCATCGAAAACAGACTGCATGGCATCCATCATACTCTCTTGAAGCTTGTAAGCAGGCTGAATAATCCCAGGAGTATCTGATAATATAAGCTGATAATCATCTGTATTAACCATACCTAGAATTCTATGGCGTGTGGTTTGTGCTTTGGCATTGGTAATAACAAGCTTTTGACCCAATATGGCATTTAATAAGGTTGATTTTCCCACATTAGGACTTCCAATAATATTGACAAAACCTGCTTTATGCATGTTACAAAGGTAAGGATTGCCGAAGAGCTATTGCTATATCAGAGAAGTTTTGTAATTTTGCAATCCACATCGCGGGATAGAGCAGTAGGTAGCTCGTCGGGCTCATAACCCGAAGGTCGCTGGTTCGAGTCCAGCTCCCGCTACAATCGAGT
>PAAD01000043.1 GCA_002698745.1 Flavobacteriaceae bacterium | reverse complement strand
CTAATTCTAATGTTTGGATGCCTGTCTTTTTGTTTAGAACAATTTGTCCAAGCTCAACCGTTTTTATGTCACAACCCAATTCTTCCAACTCCCGTAATACAGTTGATTTGCATCTGTCACATACCATATTCTTTATGTTAAGGGTTTGTTTCATAATACTTTTTATAGTGCCTGAAATGGGAAGGGCTATTAACCAACCAACCAGTATTTCCTTCCCATATCAGGGCATTATTTTAATGTTTCTTTTAGGTTCTTCATATAATCAATAATCAAGGTCTTTTCAGAATTGGACAACTTAGCATCCTTGTGAATCAAGGTGTAAGATGCTAGTGGCATCTCATCATCTTTAACCTGACTAATTATTGACTTTAGTTTGCTGTTTTTTCTTCGGTTGGAATACGCATCCCATTCATTGAAATTCAATTCTTCCTTTCCTTCATTAATGTGGTCTTCTAAAAACCAAGCAACAGGTTGTACCTTATTGTACCAAGGGTATTCTGTGTTATTACTATGACAATCATAGCAGGACTCTTGTAATAATGCGCTTATGTTTTCTTGGGTGTTGTTTACCAACAAGAAGTCAGTTTTTGGCACAGTATCACTTTGATTGAGGTCTGTGGGCACAAACTGTATGCCCACAAATCCAACCAATAAAATCAGTGCTATGATTTTTACAATTTTCATTTAGTTAATTTCTCGCTGTACTTTACCACATTTCAACATCTGGCTTCCATAATATGGATTGCGTATTTCTTCCTTTGTACTCAACCAAGCTGTACCGCCATCATACATTGGACAAAATTGCTCGTATAGTTTCACTTGTGTTCCCGTAATAGCTACCATATCAGTAACATCTTTGCTCAAAACTTTAAAATGTTCGCGTTGGTGTTTAATATCACTTTCACTGATATGTTCTGCGTGCTCGATAGCATCTTCCATAATGTCCTTTAATTCTGATTGCTGAGCATCCGTATATTTTGAAATGTCAAGCTTTCCTAATGATGTTGCGAGGGTTGCACCCAATTCTTTAGCTTTGGCATTATCATCTGCCACTAAGGCATCCTTTAAGTTGAAATAGTCATTTAATATTGTTTGGGAATTTCCATCTCCGTTCATTGCCATTTCCTTTTTATCCACATCGTGGTGACCATCGGAATTATCGTGGTTCATTTTTGAATGGTCTTCCTCAGTAATCATTTCAGAATTGGTACTGTTTTCTGTTTTCGCATTTTTACAAGACATTGCTGATAAGCTTATAAATGCCATTACCATAATTGTTGTTAATCTTACTTTTTTCATTGTTTAAAATTTAATTGTTATTACTTGATTTATTATTCTATTACTTGTTTTACTTCTCCACAGGTTAGCATTGCGCTGCCAAAATATGGATTGATTACTTTTTCTTCTTTGCTCAACCAATATGCACCATTGTTGTTATCTGCCATAGGGCAAAATTCCACATAGACCTTTTCATTAACACCAAACAATTGAACAGCATTGATTAGATGTGATGATAAATATTTAAAATGGTCTCTTTGTGCTTTTATATCGGATGTTTCAGAAATTGAGGTCGCTGAAGGTTTTATTTCCTTTTCTAATGACATCCAATGGTTATGCGCCTTATTGTTTGATAACAATTTCATATCTACTCTGGTTAAATTGTTTAGTAAACTTATTACACTTTCAGAAGCGCCTTTTGAGTCTTCTTTCACTAAAGCATCTTTTAAATTGATATACGCATTGAAAACAGCTTTTAACTGCTCTTGAAATTTCGCTGATACTTTCAGACGCTCATTCATAATAGTGTGGTCACTTTCTGTGTTGGGTGAATTGTTATCCATACCTAAATGACCCTCGTGACCTGTCATTACTTTACCACCATCTTTATTCATCAAAGACTTTTTGCCTTGTAATTGTGCTGCTGCATCAACCGTAAATGTACCGTTAGTCACTATTTCATTTCCAACAAATAATCCTTCTAAAACTTCATATTCAATACCAATTTGATTGCCTAATTTAATTTCACGCATTTCAAAAATAGTTTGGTCTGGATTTGTTTTAAGGTACACCACAGAACGTTCACCTGTCCATAACACAGAAGATGAAGGAATTGTTAATACTTCGTCATTTTTAGCTGTACTGTCTTCAATATTTGCGATTACAAACATTCCTGGTTTAAATACATCGTCCTTATTGTTTAAAACAACACGCAAGGTAACAGTTCTTGTTTTGGTGTTTAAAACTGGGTCAATGAAATCAACTTTACCTTTAAATTCTTTATTAGGATAGGCATTGGTTGTTATCATCACTTCCTGTCCTTTTTTAAAGCGGTTAATCTGATTTTCATACACATCAAAATTTCCCCAAACTGTGTTGAGATTGGCAATTTTTAATATGGGTTGACCTTGTTTAATGTAATCGCCTTGCTCTACTAATTTTTCTGTAACAGTACCCGAAAAGGTTGCATACACAGGAAAGTTTTCTTTCACTTTTCCTGTTTCTTCAATCTTATTAATTTGATTTTCAGAGAGCTTCCATAATTTCAATTTATTACGGACTGCTTTGTATAAAGCAGGTTGTGATTCTTTTAAAGATGCTGCTGTAATTAATTCTTGTTGTGCTGCATAGAGTTCTGGCGAATAAATGGTTGCCAATAATTGACCTTTACGAACTTCTTCGCCTGTAAAACTCACATTCAAACGTTCAATTCTTCCAGCGAAATAACTTACCTGTACTGCATTTGCTTCTTCGTTTTCAGCAATTTTACCAGATAATTTGATAGTATTGCCTTCAACATTGCCTTTACCAACAATAGATGTTTGAATATTAGCTAAAGCAATTGCGTTTTCAGTCAATTTGAA
The DNA here is from genome assembly GCA_002698745.1 of Flavobacteriaceae bacterium. Taxonomy (GTDB): domain Bacteria; phylum Bacteroidota; class Bacteroidia; order Flavobacteriales; family Flavobacteriaceae; genus UBA7446. The sequence goes on along the minus strand of PAAD01000043.1, from coordinate 8,387 downwards.
TTGGTCTGCTAATAAACCATCACTTACACCATCAGCAGGAATTAAATCCATACCACAAATAGGGCAATCTCCTGCTTCTGGTTGCATAATCTGTGGATGCATTGAACAGGTCCACATTTGATTGGTTTCTGTAACTGCATCGTGATTATGGTCTGTTTCTTCTTTTGGTGAGCCACCAAACAGTATCCACCCTAAAAGTAGACCAACAGCTAATATTCCGAGATAAACTATATACTTTTTCATTTCTTTATTTTTTTTCGTTTTAATAATTTCCTAATTGAAGGTGACGAGGTGTACCACAACAAAAACCCACTTAAAACGGTTATCAATCCTAAAAGTGAAAAGGCTCTCAAAACAATGGTATTAAAATTGTCTCTGCCTTCATAGTCCATGGTATGTGTCATCCATAAAAAATCAAACCAACGCCAAGAACGATGTCTTACGGTTTGAAATTTTCCGTCGCTTACAGAAACGTATGCTTTTAGTGCTTCATCTGTTTTATATGAGATAACATAAGCAGGTAGTAGTTTTTCTCGATACTCGTGGTGTTTTCCAGTTTCCGTAATTTGCTCAACAGATTCTACCTCTAAACCACTTTTCATATGGTTTTTGGCAATATAGAGTGCCTCTTTCTGCGTAATACTATTTTTTGGCATTCCATCTAAAGCATTATACAATTGCTCTTTATTTATCCAATAGTACGGTGCATTATCAATATCTCTTAATTCAATAGTCTTTATACCATTTGGAACATCCATTTCTGAAGGACTTATTAAACTATTAAATGCTTTGGGTTGATACTTCAAGTTTTTAAATTGGTCTCCGTGTATTTCATCGATGTTCGTCCAACTAAAGTATAAACCACTAATAGTCCAAAACAGGAATTGAATCCCTAAAAAGAGACCCAAATACCTGTGGGTTTTTCTAATTTTTAACGCAGTATGCCTATTTACCATAACAATTTAATTTATAAGCATTAATGTCGCCATTACAATCATAATAGCATTTTCAATAAAAGTGGCTTCTGTCATAGGTAATTTTAAAGCAGTACCTAAACACGCACATCGTATTGATTTTTTGTCCAATAATGTTTTTGTTACTCCAATTGTTGTTATCCCTAATACTATAAGTGTAATTATTAAAGCTATATTAATTTCAAACCGCAATAAAAACATCAGTCCTAAAGCTGTTTCAATAAATGGATAAACTTTCCCATAAAAAGGAACACGTTTAGCTAAAGGGTCGTACATACGAAAGGATTCAGGAAAGCCTTTTAAATCTAACATCTTGAAAAAACTAAACACGATGTAAAATAACCCCATAAAGTCGAGCATAAAAGCGCTCCAAGTCCAATTTTTATAATGTAATAATACACTTGCAGTTGCTATATAAAAAATGATAAGCAATAAAGGTTTTAGCTGTTGTAATTTACTTTTTTCTTCTTCCATAGGCATTGCCGACATACTTGAAGATGCAAACACATTCTTCTCTTTCTTTTCAGATAAAGTATACTTTTCTGGTAATGCTTTTTGTAGTATATCAGTTGAAATATGTTTATTCATTTTCACTTCTGCCTCACCTTTTTCAAGATTAACAGACACCTCTGATACGTGGTCTATTTTACTTAAATATTTCTCGACGGAAGCCTTACAGTTATTGCAAGTCATTCCCGCAATCTTATATGTGTGTTTCATTATTGCTGTGTTAAATAATTAATAATCGTTGATTGAACATAATAAGTTCTAATTGATTCTATTTGGTTCATTTGAAACTTTAGTTGTAGTTCTTGAATATCCAAAACATCATTAAAATCTATCGTTCCTGTTTCGTAGCTTTTGATTAAAATGTCTTCTGCATCTTTAGCTTGCTTTAAGTTTTTTGTTTGAGTAGCATAACTTATTCTTGCAGAAATGCGTTCGTTATTTGCTTTGTCTAAAAGCGTTTCCAATGCATTTAAACGTTCCTGTTTTTGAGCAGTAATTTCCTGCTGCTGCAAATCATTTTGTTTGGTTTGGGATTTATATTTCTTATTGAAAATTGGGATAGATACCGAAACCATTGGCATTACAATATCCTTTCCGTTATCGCTGAAATCCATATTTGGTCTTTCAGCAACATTGATATAATCTAATCCAAAACCAATCATTGGACTGCTTTCTTTTTGATTTAATAATTCTGATTGCTCTATGGATTTATAAAGTTTATCATATTTTAGTAATTCGGGATGTAATGCTAAATTTTCAGAAGTAATATCAAAGTCTTCAGAAGGTATCAGTAAACTATCTACCACATTCACGGTAACATCATTATCTCTATTCAATAGATTATTGAAGTTAGTTTGTTCTGCTAAAAATTGTTGTTGCAATACGTCTTTTAATTGTTGCATTTCGTTCTGACGCATTTGCAATCGCAACACATCTACTGCGGATGCTTTACCAACCTCAACAGATGTTAGTGCTAATGTTTCGTAAGTTTCTAATAGTTTGATGTTTTCAGTTAACACCTCTTGCTTTGCTTTGTTGGCGTATAGATTAAAATAGGATTGTGATACCGAAGCCATTAGTTTTCGCTTTGCGATAACAATGTCCTCGTATTTAGCATCTGCCAATGAACTTACATAGTTTTCTCTCGATGTAATGGTTCCGAACCACGGTAACATTTGTTTAGCAGATACTTTAAAGCGTTGTGCACCTGTTCTGGTTTCCGGTTCACTTACAAAGTAACCAACACCAAATTCGGTATTAGGAATGGTGTTAACCTCGTTTACTTTTTCAGAAGCTCTTTTGTATTGTAACTCAAACTTTTGAATTTCTGGATTTTTTGTTAAAGCTTCATCAATAAATATTTCTAATTGTTGAGCGTTTGTAAAGAAACTCAAGAAGCAAGAAACAAGAATCAAGACGAGTTTAATATTTATTATTTTATTTTTCATTTGATGTTCTTTTAAGTTGAACTTCTGCCTTCCAGCTATACAATACTGGTACAACAAACAAAGTGATTAAGGCAATGAGCATTCCGCCAAAACTTGGAATTGCCATCGGAATCATTATGTCGCTTCCTCGACCTGCAGAGGTTAATACTGGTAATAATGCTAAAATGGTTGTAGCTGTAGTCATTAAACACGGTCTGATTCTTTTTTCACCAGCTTCTACAATAGATGCTCTAATTTCCTTTTTATTCTCTGGTATATTTCTATCAAAAGTTTGCGTTAAATAGGTTGCCATTACTACACCATCGTCTGTTGCTATACCGAAGAGTGCAATAAACCCAACCCAAACTGCTACACTTAAATTAATGGGATGCATCTGGAATAAGTCTCGCATATTTTCGCCAGCGACATTGAAGTTTAAAAACCAATCTTGACCATAGAGCCAAATCATTATAAAACCACCTGCAAAGGCTACTGCGATACCTGTGAATACCATTAAGGACGTACCAACCGAACGGAACTGAAAATACAGAATTAAGAAAATGATTGCCAATGCTAACGGTACAACAACCGATAAGGTTTTTTCTGCTCGTAACTGATTTTCATACGTTCCTGTGAATGCATAGTTGATTCCTTTTGGAACTATCAATTCACCAGAATCTATCTTTTCTTGAATTAATGCTTGTGCATTTTTAACAACGCTTACTTCTGCAAAGCCATCTAATTTATCAAACAATACATAGCCAACTAAAAAAGTATCTTCACTTTTAATGACTTGTGGACCTTGTTCGTATCTTATCGTTGCTAATTCGCTTAATGGCAAAGGACTGCCTTTTTCAACTGGCACATAAATCTGTTGTAAGTCTGTTGGGTTTGCTCGTAATTCTCTTGGGTATCGTACTCGAACACCATAGCGTTCTCGACCTTCAACGGTTTGGGTTAATACCATTCCGCCAACTGCTACTTTTAATACATCTTGAACATCTTGTATCGAAATGCCATAACGTGCAATTTTCTCTCTGTCAATATCAATGAGCAGATAAGGCTTACCAACAATTCGGTCTGCAAAAACAGCTTCTTGTTTCACACCTTCAGCTTCCTTGATGACGTTTTCTAATTGCACACCAAACGCTTCAATCTTCTTTAAGTCTTGACCTTTTACTTTAATTCCCATTGGTGCTCGCATTCCTGTTTGAAGCATTACCAATCGGGTTTCAATAGGTTGCAGCTTTGGTGCAGAGGTTACGCCTGGCAATTTGGTCACTCTTACGATTTCATTCCAAATATCGTCTGGTGATTGTATTTCTGTTCGCCAATTACGATAATACTCGCCATTGTTATCTGGAATGAGTTGAGACCTTTCGACTGCGCTCAAGGTGACATTTTCGGAATTATTTGGATTTGCGATGAATCGTCCATCTTTCAATTCAAACAAATCATTATAATTTACTTTATAGCGTTGACGTTGTCCATTTTCATTCAGCATATATTCTGGTTTGTACTGAATGATATTTTCATACATTGATAAGGGTGCTGGGTCTAAAGCTGATTCTGTACGACCTGCCTTACCAACTACGGTTTCAATCTCTGGAATACTGGCAACAGCCATATCCAATTGTTGTAAAACACGTTTGTTTTCTTCTACGCCAGAATGAGGCATAGAGGTTGGCATTAGTAGAAATGAGCCTTCATTTAAAGATGGCATAAACTCTTTGGCTGTATTTTTCATAATGAAAAAACCTGCAATGACAATAGCTGTTGGAACAGACAAAAAGAGCAACTTATTATCTAAACACCACCTTAAAATACGTGTGTAATATTTGATAAATAATGAGAAAATACCTAATAAACCAAAGCAAATAACACTCACAAAAATGAGATTCCAGAAAATGCTTTTATCCACGCCTAATGGTCTCCAATATTCAGCTAAAAGGAATACTATTGCTGATACCGAAATAATGATATTGATAAAATTTGTTGAAAGTGAAAAGTGAAAAGCTGAAAGTGAAAAGTGGAATTTATCCCTGTTCAAAAAATCACTGGTTATTGCAACCGTACCAAAAGCAATCAATACTAACCCCAACCAATACCCGTATATTATAGCAATGATTCCTAATGCTATTAAAACGCCATTTAAAACATATTTAAAAGTGCTTTTGATGTTTTTCTTTCTGAATAAAAACGCTGCAAAAGGTGGAATTAAAAATAATGCTACTATTATAGAAGCTGTTAATGCAAAAGTCTTTGNGAAGGCTAATGGTCTGAATAGTTTTCCTTNCGCTCCAATCATTGTAAATACAGGAATGAAACTGATAATAGTTGTCATAACTGCGGTTACGATTGCGCCAGACACTTCAGCTGTTGCGTTATAAACTACCGTGTTTATGGGTATGAGATTCCTACTTTCGTGGGAACGATTTTCGTCTAAATGCCGAATAATATTTTCTGATAGTATAACACCAACATCGACCATCGTTCCGATAGCAATTGCAATACCAGATAATGCGACAATATTTGCATCGACTCCAAAAAGTTTCATTGCAATAAATACCATTAGAACTGCAACAGGTAATAGTCCAGAAATTAGTACGGAAGCTCGAAGATTAAACACCATAATAATTATTACTAAAATGGTAATCAATATTTCTAGCGTTAAGGCTTCGTTAAGTGTGCCTAATGTTTCTTGAATCAATTCTGTTCTATCGTAAAAAGGCACTATGGTTACTTGTGAGGTTCTACCATCCGCTAATACTTTTGAAGGTAATCCTGCACTTAATTCACTAATTTTTTCCTTTACGTTATTTATGACTTCCATTGGGTTTGCACCATAACGAGCTACAACAACAGCACCAACGACTTCAGCTCCTTCTTTATCTAATATACCTCGTCTTGTTGCAGGACCTAAAGAAACTTTACCAATATCCTTTATCCTAATTGAAGTATAATTTTCGGAAGTAACTACTGCATTTTCGATGTCTGAAATGGATTTCACATACCCCAAACCACGAACTAAATATTCGGCTTGGTTAATTTCCAATGTTTGTGCACCAATGTCTTTATTACTTTCCTTAACTGCTTTTACAACGTGATGCAATCCAATATTATATTGACGCATTAGTTCTGGATTCACGTCCACTTGATATTCTTGAACATAACCACCTATAGATGCTACTTCTGAAACACCGCTTGCAGAGGACAATGCATACTTTACATAGTAATCTTGAATACTTCTTAGTTCGTGTAAATCCCAACCACCAGTAACATTACCTTTTTCATCACGACCTTCAAGTGTGTACCAAAATATTTGTCCTAATCCTGTGGCATCTGGACCCAATGCTGGATTTACATCGTTTGGCAATAAACCACTAGGTAACGAATTTAATTTTTCCAGAATTCTACTTCTACTCCAATAAAACTCAACATCTTCTTCAAAAATGATATAGATACTTGAAAAGCCGAACATAGAGGAACTACGAATGGTTTTTACACCTGGAATACCCAATAATGAAGTAGTTAACGGGTAGGTAATTTGGTCTTCTATATCTTGTGGTGAGCGACCATCCCATTTAGTAAAAACGATTTGCTGATTTTCACCAATATCGGGTATGGCATCCACAGCTACAGGATTGGATGGTAAAAAACCAGTATCCCAATTAAAAGGTGCATTTACTATTCCCCATCCTATGAATAGAACGAGTAGTAATACTGCAACAAGTTTGTTTTCTATTAGAAATTTTATGCTTTTGTTTAGCATTAGCTTGATAATTAAACAATTAGACAATGGCGTTAAGAAAACACCGAATACAAAGGATTATCCTAATGGAAAACATCCACTGGATAAAAAAGTCTATTGCTTAAAAATCAAATTAAATATGTCTCGTCTAGCTTGTAGATTTGCCTGACAACGAGAGGAGGCCTATATTCTTCGTAGGAGACAACCTTTTTATCTAAACTTTCAAAAAGGTTGATATAAGTGTAAACAAATGAAGCAACAAATAATTGTTGGTCAAAAGATAGTGTNTCAAAAGATATGTTTAATTCATCTTGACCATNAACTATCAACTGTTCGTCAGAACAACAATCTTTTACCTTAACAGAACATCCTTCAGTTGAAGGGTTTTCCATTTCCATACCGCAACCTTTTGCTTTGTGGAATATGGCAGTTTCAACTAAATTATCTCCACAATAATGCATATCAACAGTAAATGACATTGTAGAAAAAAGCACTACAATAGCCATCAAAAAGGATGATATTTTATGAAAAATTTGCTTCATTGATAATGCAAAGGTATAAAATTTTAACAATTTTTATTGGGATTAACAATATTTTAATTTTGCAAATGAACTTTTGAACGAACCATTAATTATCATTAAACAGGCACTTTAGCTAGGGTTGTCAGCTCAAAAAATATAATTATATAACGTAGAAATTATTTGATTTTGTATTTTCTTAAAGAATTTCCTTAGCTCAGAAAAAACCTCTAAAAGTCGAAAAGAACATAATGTCTGTCAAATGTCTGTCAGTTTTAGTAAATTTAAAATGTTCTTTGAGAATCTTATTATCACTTTGTTTTAACCTTTTAGAAGGTTTTAAAATATGGTTAGACTAGGTAAGAGCCAAGCCTTAACTACGCTGAAAAGAAAAAACCTCCGATTTCTCGAAGGTTTAGAATGTGTAGTGTAACGGTATTACTTGCTCCCCCTCTAGGGCTCGAACCTAGGACCCTCTGATTAACAGTCAGATGCTCTAACCAACTGAGCTAAGGAGGAGTTTGCATTTAGCGAGGGCAAATATAATTTATATTTTATTGTAGTCAAATTAATTAAATCAAAATTTAACTAAAAAAATATCTGTATACATCGTTACCGTTTGCAAATAAAACCAAAGAAATTAATAGTAAAAATCCTGTCATTTGCGCATACTCCATAAACTTATCATTAGGCTTTCTTCCAGAAAAGACTTCATAAAGTAAAAACATAACGTGTCCTCCATCCAAAGCAGGTATTGGAAGAAGATTCATAAAAGCTAATATCAGAGACAATAGTGCTGTTGACTCCCAAAATCTTTGCCAATCCCAACTTGCTGGAAATATACTTCCGATAGCGCCAAATCCACCTAACTGAGTTATGCCTTTAGGTGTAAAAACATACTCAAATTGAGTAATGTAATCACTTAAAATCCAATAGGCTTTATCATACCCAACAGAGAAACTTTCGAATAAACTATAGTTAATTTTTGTAAAAGATATTTCTGGCATTTTAGGATATACTCCCAATTCACTTTTCTCATCCAATACAACAGTTTTTTGGATTTTAGATCCATCTCTTAAAATTTCCAAACTTAATTCTTCATTACTAGCGTCTTGTAAAAACTGTGATAATTCTTGCCATTTAATAAGTTCAATATCATTAATTGTTACTATTCTATCATTAGCTTTAAAATCAAATTTTTCAGCTA
>PAAD01000060.1 GCA_002698745.1 Flavobacteriaceae bacterium | reverse complement strand
TCTTCAAGAGAAAGTAGTTTTTTTGAGGAAACATCCAATTCTTCTTTGGCCATTGCGAGCATCTCAGGGTCTTTCTCTTTAGAAATAATAGCTTCCGCCTCTTCCTTGTTACTCAAAAGACTTAAAAATTCCAAGCGTTTCTTCATCAATGCATTTAAATCCTTGTATTCGCGATTCAAAGAAATATAACGCTTTTGATCGGCGATAATATCAGGCTGTATGATAAGGTCAGAAACCTCAGCAAAACGCTGTTTTACAATCTGTAGTTTTTCTTTTAACATTGACTATGATACAAATTTACGCAACTCCAACCTAAAGCTAATATGGATACTATCACGAATCTTAACAAGCATAAAAGCAGGAAGTGTAATATCGAATTCAGATGGCTTAAAATCAAAATCACCCTCAAGTATCCATACATCACCTTTTTTAGCCCAATTAGCAGTTGTTGTCAGGCTCATTTTCTTACCATGAAATTCTAAATTTCCAGTTATGCTAAGAGTCTTCCCTTCCAATACAAGCTTGTCTGAGTAAAATGAAACTTTTGGAAAAAGTAAAGCCTCTAATACTTCAAGGGCATGAGCGTCACGGCTTTCATTTTTTGAATCGAACGAAGCGACTGAAGCAACAATTGCCATGCGGGCAGGAACAGAGTCTTCAAGTGTAACTATTCCTTGAACTTGTTTGGAAGTACCTGACCAGTCATGTACGACATGTGAGGCCTCATATGAGATTTCTGAGGAAATGGTTTGTACGCGAAGTTGTTGTGCACCCAGCCATGTGGAAACTAGTAACAATATAATTAAGATACGTGTCATTTTAAAATTTAAAAACCAAAACAGCAAGCGCATAACTGCCAAAGGCGGTGTAAGCAGCTCCCTTATGAATTTCGCGATTTTTATCTTTGTATATATTTGTGGCAAGCATTGCAGAAAAATGAACAGTTGCTAATATTTTATGTGCTTTTATTGATGAAAAACCGCGTACTTTTTTATTAATAAGAGGAGGAGGTGCAAATAAAGACATTCCCGCAGTAGTAAAATAACCAATATTGACAACGTCCCCCATAGTTTTATGAGTATTATATAAGCTACCGTCACCGTTATATAATTTCCCTCCAATAATACCTTGTGCAACCATTGCTGCTAAAGTTAAATAGCCTAATACTTGGTGTGTGGTAAGCATTACACGACGCACCTTCAGTTCTTTTTGGCGTTGCTCCATATTTAATGGAGATAGATTAGTAGCTCTAAAAACACCTTTTTCACCCCATAAAAGTCGTTGTGTAAAGACCATTCGTGCTGGAATTAAGGGTGGGGCCTGAATCTCTTCATCAATAAGCATAAACAGGTCTTCCCCTTCTTGAGCAAAAGAAAGGCTGTTTAATCCAATGGCAACTGCCATAATAAATAACAGCTTACTCATATTCAAAAGTTCCATTTGGTGTATATAAGGTCAGTTTTTTTGTTGGACTCTCCAACACACGACCTACAATTTGGGCGTCGATGTAAAATGATTTAACAATTTCAATAATCGAGTCAGCATTTTCAGGTGATACATATAACTCCATTCTGTGCCCCATATTAAAAACCTTATACATTTCACGCCAATCTGTTTTTGATTCGGCTTGAATCATCTTAAACAGCGGCGGTATGGGAAACATATTGTCTTTTACAACATGTCCATTATCAATAAAATGAAGTACTTTGGTTTGGGCACCACCACTACAATGTACTGCTCCATGAATTTCTTGGGGGGTATATTTATCTAAGATTGCTTTCATGACTGGTGCATAAGTACGTGTTGGCGACAAAACTAACCTACCAGCATTGATTGAAACACCTTCAACTTCATCCAATAAGTTTTTAGATCCGGCATAAACTAAATCATTTGGTACCAACGGATCAAAACTTTCTGGATACTCCTCTGCGAGTGATTTGTTAAACACATCGTGACGAGCGGAAGTAAGACCGTTACTTCCCATACCGCCATTGTATTCCGTTTCATAGGAGGCTTGTCCATAAGAAGCCATACCAATAATTAAATCACCCGCTTTGATATTGGCATTGTCAATCACATGATCACGTTTGAGGCGTGCAGCTACAGTAGAGTCAATAATAATCGTTCGAACCAGGTCACCAACATCTGCGGTTTCACCACCTGTTAGCGTTAATTTCATTCCCTGATCATTTAGATCATTTATAATCTCGTCCGTTCCTTGAATAATAGCTTTAATTACTTCACCAGGAATATGGTTCTTGTTCCTTCCAATGGTCGATGAAATAAGAATTTCATTTACAGCACCTACACACAACAGGTCGTCAATATTCATAATGAGTGCGTCTTGTGCTATACCTTTCCAAACTGACAAGTCACCTGTTTTTTTCCAATACATATAAGCTAAAGAAGACTTTGTTCCCGCTCCATCTGAGTGCATAACCAGACAATAATCCGCATCTCCAGTTAANTAATCAGGAACAATTTTACAGAANGCTTTTGGGAAAAGTCCTTTNTCAATNTTCTCGATTGCNGCATGGACATCTTCCTTGTCGGAAGAAACACCACGCATTTGATAACGTTCANTGGAAGAGTCTTGTATCATNTTATCGTAAAAATAATAGTTCTCTNTATTTGACCAATGGCCAANCTGAANCATCAACTATGAGTTNNAGNCCATNTAACAAATATACATCAAATAGCACTANAGTATTAAGAGTTCACTNTATTTTGAATTTATTGTAAATATGGCTTAATATTATACATTTAACAATAATAGCCCATCAATTTTGAGGGGTCTATAAAAATTTATATAATGTTCATAAAAACATACCCTCCAACATTAGAAAGGTTGTTATAAATTTTATTTTTAAAAAAATATTATAATTATGAATAAATCAAAACTTGAATACATCTGGTTGGATGGCTATGAGCCAACTGCCAACCTTAGAAGTAAAACGAAAGTAGTTAGTGACTTTTCTGGAAAACTAGAAGATGTCGAAATGTGGTCTTTCGACGGAAGTTCTACACTTCAAGCAGAAGGAGGATCCTCCGACTGTCTTTTAAAGCCTGTTTCCATATTTCCTGACCCAGAAAGAAGAAATGGATTTTTAGTAATGACTGAAGTCTTAAACGCAGATGGAACAGCTCACGTTTCAAATGGCCGTGCTACCATTGATGATGACGATGATGATTTCTGGTTTGGATTTGAGCAAGAATATTTTCTATGGGATCCTGAAACAAACCTTCCACTTGGATTTCCTAAAGACCAAACTCCTCAAGGTCAGTTCTACTGTTCTGTTGGTGCTAAAAACTCATACGGTCGTGAAATCATGGATCGTCACTTAGATATCTGTCTAGATGCTGGACTTAATGTTGAGGGTACCAATGGTGAGGTTGCCCCAGGACAGTGGGAATTTCAAATTTTTTCTAAAGGTGCTGCTGAAGCTGGTGACCAAATTTGGATTGCACGCTACATCCTAGAACGCTTGGCCGAAGACTATGGACTCGCAATAGATTATCACCCGAAACCACTTGGTGCAACAGACTGGAACGGTTCTGGTATGCATGCTAACTTCTCTAACAGCATTCTCAGAACTTGTGGCTCTAAAGAAATTTATGATAAGATTTGTGAAGCATTTCGTCCTGTAGTTAAAGAACACATTGAGGTTTATGGTGCTTATAACGACCAACGACTAACAGGTGACCACGAAACACAATCTATTAACGAATTTAGCTACGGAGTTTCTGACCGTGGTGCTTCTATCCGTATTCCGATTATGACTGTTGAAAAAGGTTGGAAAGGATGGTTAGAAGATCGTCGTCCAGCTTCAAATGCTGACCCATACAAAATAGCTGCACGTATAATCAAGACTGTAAAGTCTGCTGACGTGTAGTTGAATTATTGGTTATTAGTACGAAAGCATCTAGTAAAGCGATACATTCGCAACCACTAGATGCTTTTTTATACAACTGTTACAACCAAGTATGAAATATAGGCAACGCTTAAAAGAATTCCTTCTCGCCAGTTGAGTTGTAACTTTTTTGGCAAAAAAACTAGGGGCAAGAGTACAAATGCAAAACCCAGCATTACCCAAATATCAAAAGACAACAATCTGTCATCAATAACATCCAAAGGATGAATAACTGATGTAATTCCAAGTACAGTTAAAATATTAAATACATTTGAGCCAATGAGGTTTCCTATTGAAATTTCAGACTCTTTTCTTAATATAGCCATGCCTGAAGCCACCAGCTCAGGCAAACTGGTACCAATGGAAATTAGAGAGATGGCTATTACTCGCTCACTAATATTAAACGCTTTGGCCAAACCAACTCCCCCTTCAACTAGAAAATGAGAACCTAAACCCAGTCCAAAAGATCCAAGTATAGCATATAAGCTTATCAGTAGCCAGCTTTTACTGACTTTAATTTCATCTATTTGATCATTAATTAGTGGAAGTTGAAGTTTGAAAATTGAAAAAATTACCACTATAAGTATTAATAGTAAAAACCCACCCTCCAATCTTGAAATAGAACCATCATAAATTAAGAAAATCAATAGAAATGAGACTCCTAAACAAAGCGGCCAATCATATTTAAAAAAAGTTTTATCAATTTCAATTTTGCCAAAAAAAAGGATAGTCCCCAAAACAAAACCTAAGTTAGCTATGTTAGAACCCACTACATTGCCAAGTGATAAATCGGGAAAACCATCTAAAGCAGCACGGATACTCGTCATAAGTTCAGGTAAGGATGTGGCAAAGGAGACGATTGTCATTCCAACTACAAATTTTGAAATATTCATGCGTACAGCAATAGCCACGGCTGCCTTTAACAAGAAGTCTCCTCCAAAAAGTAAAATAGTTAAGCCTGATATAAAAAAAAATAAATCCATTTAATTTTGCTAAGATACACTGACTAATGATTTCTTAACTTTGCTTTATGAAAAAAAACATATTTAAATTTTTAGCTAAATTTAATAAACTAATACTACCAAGTCTTACCAAAAGAAATATTGATGTATCAAAAGCAAGCAAAGCACAACTAATATTATTAGCTTGGCGTGCATTTGTTACAAAGAGGTCACTCTAAATTTATTAAAAAGGTTTAACAACAATAAATAGCCAAATTGTGGTCTTTAAATAGGGATAATCAGGGTTTAATTGGAATATAATTTTTAAGACGCATTTTTATTTCATTATAATCATTATTGGATGCTAAGTTAAACCACGAATTTGGATCATCTTTTAGATCATATAGTTCTTCTCCACCATCTGAATACAATATATATTTAAAGTTTTCTGAAGTAATTGAATGATTGTCCTTCCCGTAAGTACTTAATACATATTTTTTATGTTTAATAAGTGTGTCATTTACAAACAATGGGACTAGACTTTTTCCTTCATTTTTTTTGTTTGGAGGCAAATCAGCCATTTCAATTAAAGTCGGATAAATATCTAATAATTCAACATTTTGATGAACTTTAAACCCCTTTTTTAATCCAACAGGCTTTATTATTAATGGCACTTTTATTGCTTCGTCCCATAAACCATGTTTAGCAAAAATTCCCTTTTCACCCAATCTGTATCCGTGATCTGACCATAAAATAATAATAGTATTATTTCGGTAATTGCTATTGTTTAATGCATTAATAACCTCTCCAACATAAAAATCAACAAACGATACTGAGGCTAAATAGGCTTGAATAATATTTTTCCATTTATTATTTTTTATTGCCCACTCTGTGGTGGGAAATTGATCTTTTATATAAGTATTTAATAAGGCCGACTCAGGTAAATCATCTAAATCATTTTCATAATAAGGTGGTAATTGAATACTATCCAAAGGATGCATGTCAAACCATTTTTGAGGAACATACCAAGGAACATGGGGTCTTAAAAAACCAACGGTCATAAAAAAAGGAGATTCGTGGTACTCATTTAATCTTTTCTTTATCCATTTTGCTGAAAGGTAATCAGGCATTAATGAGTCACTCTCAGGAAACGCTGCCCAGTCAGTCTGTGAACGCTCTTTGGATCCTTGTCCATGCCAATTAAAATAGGGAGTGTCTTTTGATCTTGGTCCAAATCCTCGAGGCCCACCACCTCTTCCACCTGATATATCAAGTATATTTTTCGGCATGTGTTTATGAGAAATTTTTCCAATCCCAATATTTAAATATTCATGATTTTTGAAATACTCATGTAGTAAATAGGCATTGTTTTTTTTTGATAGTTTCATCAATTCTTTATCTGTTTTAGGATGGCTCTTGTAACTTCCTGACGTTGATGGCCTAAGCCCTGTTAAAACAGATGTTCTTGAGGGTATACAGACAGGAGCTTGAGCATATGTATTCATAAATACTATAGATTCATTAGCTAGTCCATCAATATTTGGAGTTTTTGAATTTGGATGTCCACCATAAAAACCAATCCAATCATTTAAATCATCAATGCATATCATTAATATATTAGGTTTGTCTTCAAATTGTTTTATCTCACAACCATAGAATACAATTATTACGATATATAGAAGAAGATTTTTCATTGTAACAAATAAAAAGTTATTAGTCCTCCAACTATCAATCCTTTTATAAATGAAATCCACATACCTTGATAGTTAGAGTATCCAAAAAACCTTAATAATTTATATACTGATTTTTTATGCCATTGCATCATATTAAATTCTAAAGTTAGATTATAAATTTATAAAGATTGATTTTTTTGAATAAACTAAACGCTAAATAGTTGCTATTTACTGACAAGCAGAGTCAGAAACCTCTTGAACTCCAGCGCAATAAGCTTCGCCCCTATTATTATATGTAAAACCATCACAGCCACAAACTGGTTGGTATTCCTTAGTTGTTGCACAGGGATTAGGGACTTTAGTGAGATCAATACAGTCATAAAAATACCTATTAATAAATTCACTATACTCTCCTGAACCAAATGACATACCAGCGATTACTTCAATAGTAGATCTAGCAACTCTGATGGCATCATTTGATAATTGAATATTAAATTTTGTGCCATCCATACTAGTTAATTGATTGTAATTGCATTTTAGTCTTATAGTAGTATAGAAATAATATCTAAGTACATATCCGATGGTTTGTTCTGTATTGCCGTAAAGTTCATCAAAAACTGAAGCATCTGAAATTGTAGTCTCTAAGACTCTGTAGGGAATATTAAAATTATTATTTTGTCTTAAAGCCTCTAACTCAAAGATTGAATCCTGAACATTGGTTGTTTCTCCTTGTTTATTTACACAAGAATAAGAAATAAAAAAAAAGAAAAAAATAAGTTTTTTCATCGAATTGTTTTTAGTGGTACTAATATAATAATTAACACAAAGTTAACTACACAAAGTAAAATACATAGCATGTAGAATATGCTCTTAGCTTGTATTAAAATGTTGAAAAAAGTATTAAATTTGTCGCCTCATTGAATTCATATAAAAGTAAGTGCTATATACCGTTTTACACGAAGTTGTTCACCAGAAACTTTTATAATTAGTAATGAGGGATATTTTTAACCATATATGGCCTCGTGGCGCAACTGAATAGCGCATCTGATTACGGCTCAGAAGGTTGCAGGTTTGAATCCTGCCGAGGTCACAAATAAAGGGAATATTACTTGATTCCCTTTTTTTATTATTTATTTTAATAAATTAATTTAATCAAAATGAAAAACAAGTTTTTAATACTTATTCTATCCTTATTTATAACAACTTTAATTGCGCAAGAAAAAAGTGTAATATCGGATCTAGATGAATTAAAGTTAGATATTGGTCAAATTTATAAACCAACAACATACTCAGTCGATAATTCGGGGAAAAAGTATGATTGTGAAAGGCAGTATTATTACTATAAAAAAGGTGCCTTCAATATGAATGGAAAAGCAATAGAATATGATAGAGCTAGTGGAACAATTAAGGCTGTTGAGCCAGGCTATCATGAAGTTGTTGCAATTTGCTATAGAAGCGGAAAAAGTATCAGAAGAACTTTTAATGTCACAATAAATTACCCGAAAGTTAAGAGCATAGACATAATTACTGGAAATGAGCCCATTTATACAGATACTTATGTTCCTTTATCTTATAAAATTACTGATCAAATGGATGTTGTTAGAGATATTAACTATTGGAAATCTGATAATGCAGAAAGATATTTTTCCAATTTAGAATTTTCAATTAACTCATCCAATGACAAATTAAATATTGATGATTCCAATAATGTTTTAGCTTTAGAATCTGGATCATCAACTATTACTGTTATTTTTGATGGAATTAAGTCATCAAGGACAATAAATATTGAAAGGAATCCTGTTGCTAAAATTAATTTAAGCTTACAAAAACCTGAAAAAGTTAGAACAGGAGATGTAATAAATTTAAAAGCTGATGCATATGATAAAAAAGGTAATGTTATCAGTGATGTTAAAATTAAGTATTCATTTACTGGCAAATCTTTTGATAAGAGCAATTCTGCATCTGGATTAATTTTACAGGATGGTAGATTTGTAGGAGATGTTCCTGGAAAATATATTTTGACAGCCTCATTTGGAAATACTTCAAAATCAAAAATAATTAATGTTTTTCAGAGAAAAGTTCAAAGAGAAGTAAAAAAAATAGGAGCAGGATCTGTAAATGATAAACACACATCAGATTTT
>PAAD01000062.1 GCA_002698745.1 Flavobacteriaceae bacterium | reverse complement strand
CTTGAACCGCGAACCTATTGATTACAAATCAATTGCTCTACCAATTGAGCTATAGGGGCAACAAGACTTTCAAGGGTTAGTAAAATCTGGGCCACCACCGGGACACCATAGTCAAAGTCTTGAAAGTGTGTTCATGCTTTATAAACTACGTATAAAATTATCACAAACAAAACTTAAGTTGTTGAAAAGAATCATCTTTTAGACTATGAAACTTTTCTACATGTTGAAAAACATAGAAATAGGCGACTCCGACACCAATTGCGCTTCAAATAATAAAGGCTTCACTCTCATTGAACTTCTCGTCGTCGTTGCAATCATTGGAGTTCTGGCTGCAGTAGGTGTGGTTGCATTTAATGGATTTATTAAAAGTGCAAAAGAAAATACTGTATTGTCGCATCATAAAAATATTGAAAAGTGGTTTTCGCTTAAAGCTGTAGAATGTGAAATTGAGGGTAAAATAACTTACAGCAGTTGGAGAAACAGGGGCACAAAAGAAGAAAAAAATTGTTCATATAATAATGGTTGGCAATTAGTTATGGACTTAGGATATAATCACATTAGGTACCATTTTTTGGCAGAGCATGATTATGAAAATAATTTTCAAAATCCATTTAATCCAAATGACACCTTAGGTAATCCAGAATGGTTAAATGGGTGTTCAGATATTTTGGGGAAAACTAGTTTCTATGGAAATAATGTAGGAGAGTTTCTTATTTGGACAAATACTGGAGAATCAGAATGTCTAGAGTCCAGAATAAGATTTACAATTAATTAATTTCCAATTCATTGTTAATAATTTACGAACAATAAATTACAATTTCTTATGAATCAAAAAGGCTTCACCCTCATTGAACTTCTCGTCGTTGTTGCGATCATTGGAGTTTTGGCTACAGTTGGAGTCTTGGCATTCCAAGGTTTTATGGAAAGAGCAAAAATTAATAGCACAAAATCTCAACATAAAACTGTCGTAAACTACATACAAACTGAATTCCAAAGATGTTCTCTTGGAGAGGATTACTTGACTTATAAAAAATGGCAATCTACTGGAAATGAATGGAATATTATTGAAACAAGTGTTCTGTGCAGTGCTGATGCAGATATCCACGCTCAAAGTATTGATGATCACTTTGAAGCAGAAGGTTTCGCAAACCCTTTTGGATATGGAAGAGCGGTTGAAAGAGTCAATGTTGATATGGATCCCACAAGCCCAGGCTTTACAAATATATTTTGTGTTAGTGATAAGCAATGTAAAATTAAGACACATATCCACGGTTATCGCTTCTGGACAGATATGGTGACAAAAGAGTAATATAAACTATATGACTCAAAAAGGCTTCACTCTCATTGAACTTCTCGTTGTGGTTGCGATTATTGGAGTTTTAGCTGCTGTTGGGGTAGTTGCATTTAATGGATTTATTGGTAATGCAAAAGTAAACTCGACAAAAACAGCACATGCTAATGTAGTTCGATTCATTAAGGCCAGTATTATGAAGTGTCACGCTGGAGGAGAACTTTATTTAAATTCCTCTGGTGGCACTCTTTCAAATGACCAATGTGGTAATGTAAGTAATCCAAATGCACTGGCATTAAATCAAAAATTTCAATCTCATTTTACTTTTAAAAAGTATTGTAATACATATGGTTTAAATCATAGCTCTGGTACATGTATGGAAGGTGTAGCTCTTGGAGGGGTCATTGGTCAGATGGGAATTCTTGGTGAAATTAGATTATTTCAAAGTGATGGTAACGACCAGATTATTGTTGATACTCATTATGACGATGATGAACAAGGAGAAGGTCTGTATTTAAATGACCGAATCTCGATCAGATAAGGGCTTCACTCTCATTGAACTTCTCGTCGTGGTTGCGATCATCGGAGTGTTGGCTGCAGTTGGGGTAGTAGCCTTCAATGGATTCATTTCAAGTTCAAAAAATACAGCATGTCAGGCTGAACATAACAACAGAAGCAAGTCGGCTCAATTGAAAATTAGTGAAAATATGCTTAATGGACAAAATATCACATTTACAAACATTGACGGAAATAACGACATGATAAATTTTAACAGCAATACTTGGATACTTGTTTCGGGTTTATCTTCATATTTAAAATCTGAATATAAGAACCCAAATGGACCATTAAACGGAGCATGGGATCACTCTACGTATTTTGTAGATATTAATCAAATACCCACATCATGTACAGCCACTCAAATTGGCTACTCCTTTATGACAGGCATAAATGATACACGAACAATAAAATTTGGAACTTGTTGTAAAGTTGATCAACCGGCAATAGAAGAAAAGTTTAAATGGTAAATCGATATATTTTAATATTTATTCTATGACCCAAAAAGGTTTCACTCTCATAGAACTTCTCGTCGTCGTTGCAATCATTGGAGTACTTGCTGCAGTAGGAGTGGTCGCTTTTAATGGATTTATTAATTCCACAAAAATAAACTCTATGAAATCGAATCATAAGTTGATAGTAAGTTATTTCCAGACAGAATTACTTAAATGTAATCTTGGAATTCAGACAGAAGCTTACGAAACATACATAACTGATCCAAGTGTATATCATGAACGAATGAAACATCCGTGTGGTCATGAATATGATCCATTTTATATAACTAGTATGGGCATAATGTATTACTTGCATATGCACGATGAGAAAGGATTTGACAGTCCTTTACTTACCCAGGAATGTAATGAAAATGGAGGCTCTTACTGTACCGGTATTAATACTGGAAATGAATGCCCACGGGTTACTGAAATAGGCTGGACTAATATTGGCGTTAGAAATTTCCGCACAGGTAGGCCAGACGAAAATAGATTGTCAATATGCACTCGATGGGGAAACGGTGAAAATGATTTAATCCAATCGTATGTTAAAAACCCATATTTATAAATATTCACAAATTCAAATGACCCAAAAAGGCTTCACCCTCATTGAACTCCTCGTCGTGGTTGCGATCATCGGAGTACTGGCAGCTGTTGGCGTAGTTGCATTTAATGGATTTATGAACTCTGCAAAAGAGAATAGTACAAAAGCTCAGCATCAATCAGTTGTAAAGTTTATGCAAGTTCAATTTACAAGATGTTCTCTTGGCGAAACAGAATTATCATATAATAAACCAAATTGGGATGGTTCTGCCTGGGGAGTGATTACGGTAAATGAATCTTGTCTGTCAACAGCGGACATACACGCCAAAAAATTTGATGATCATTTCGAAGCTGAAGGTTTTTTAAATCCATTCAATACAGAATCAAGAGCAGTTGAAAGAAAAGAAAATTACTTAGAGCCGTCAAGGGCAGGGGCCATATATATTTTTTGTCCAAATGATACTTCGTGTGATATAAGAACAAAAATTAATAATAGCTTATGGCTGAAGGATACAGTATCAAAAGAATAAATAATATGCAAAAAGGCTTCACCCTCATTGAACTTCTCGTCGTGGTTGCGATTATTGGAGTATTGGCGGCAGTTGGTGTTGTCGCATTTAATGGTTTTATTGGTAATGCTAAGGTAAATGTAGTTAAATCTAATCTAGATTTGGCAATTAAACATGTGAGTACTCAGTTGATGAGATGTGAGTTTGGCACAAAAATACAATCATCCTCTGGAGGTGAAGCTTATGAAAGAGATTGTGACAATGTTAGCTCGAACACAACTGATCGGTTTATCCAAAACTTTGGCTATACAATGCAAGTTTTAGAGGAGGATACTCAACAGTACCCAAACCCATTTAAGTCAGGCGATAGAGGATTTGCAATCAGTTCGGGTGTTCCACCAACTTCACAAATCGGACGAGTTCATTGTGGAGTTGATCAATCCGTCAACTCAAATTTAATCTATTGCCATGCTAGATGGGGAGAGGGTGAAAACGATTACGATACAAAAAGTATCTCCAATCCATATTTATAAAATACATTGTGATTTACTTAGAACTAATTATTATATTTTTACTAGGACTTTCTTTTGGTAGCTTTGCTAATGTTTGTTCTTTACGCTTACCACTTGATAAAAGTATTCTTTTTAATTCCCATTGTCCGTCATGTGCTTCATCCATAAAACCTTACGATAATATACCTCTAATTTCATATCTCCTTTTAAAAGGAGTATCTCGGTGTTGCAAAAAAAAGATATCTCTTCAATACCCCGTTATTGAGTTAGTTTCTGCATTATTATTAATTTTAATATTTCTGAAGTTAGGGATTCAATTTGAGACAATTTTTTTATTTGCTTTTTTGTTATGTCTATTAATAATTTTTGTTAGTGATTTAAAATTCTTTATCATACCTAACGAAATTACTTATTCGCTGGTTATACTGGGAATTTTATCAACTATTTTCGACTTTAATCCATTCAAGACTGGAGTTTATGAGAGCTTAATTGCGGGATCATTTGCCTTCTTTACTTTTTTTTTAATTTCTAAATTATTTCTTTATATCAAAAAAAAGGAAGGCCTTGGGTTTGGCGATGTAAAAATTATCGGAGCAATTGGAATTTGGGTAGGAATTGAATCAACCCTGATTGTTATAATTTATTCTTCATTTCTTGGCATTTTATTAGGCAGTATGATGATAATGTGTCGAAAAATTGAGAAAGGTGATTATTTGCCTTACGGATGTTTTATTGCAGCTTCAGTTTTTATAGTAACTTATCAAACAATCTGGCTAAATTTTAACCTATTCAATTTTATCCTAGAATCTATTTAGAATAATTCTCTCCACCATTTAATTACTGGCATAAAGGGATTGGCACTTGAAGATGAAGAGCCTACCTGCGCTCCTTGAAGAATATTGCCAGTTAAGGTAAAGCTAGAATCTATAGAGTCATCGTTTTCACTTGCTCCACTAAGTCCTATGTATTGCTGGCCTTTATAAAAAGTNATTGATGTTGCAACACCTTTGCCAAGTGAAATTTTATCGTCGCCCGTATCGGAGGATACAGTCTGNGTACAGCCAAAGCGGTAGTCATGTGTTGATTGAAATGCATTCCCAGGTTGACACGGATTAGTAGCATCAGGAACATATCGATTAAAATATACAATTCCATTTTTAATAGCCGGTTTAGCTGTCACTTTTTCTTTACTGTCTAAGTTTATATACCAACCATTTTTATCAGCTGCAGCAATACAACTTGTTTGGTTTGTAGCATTGAAACAGTCAGTTTCTGTGAGTGTTGAAATTGAACTGTTGAAACTTGGAAATTCAAGATCTTTAATACCATATAGCTGATTTTGAATTAAAGTTGAAGTGGAAGCTAATTGCTGTTGATCGCCGGTACCATAGTATAACCAAAGTTTATTTGTAATTTCGTCTATTGATGCAGCTACGTCAAACATGACCCTTCGCTGATTGTCGCGTGTTGCTTTTGAGTCAAATAGATATTGTGAGCTATATAACGTGCCTTGATCTGTAAGATTAATTTTCCATAATTTACCCTCGTAATCTGTCATATACAGCATCGCTCCATTGTAGGTTGCAAGCGATGTATTTTCTGGGATAATTGGAGTTATCGCACTTGGCACTGAGTTGATAACATAATTCGTAGAACCATCTGGATCATTATTATCTGCAATATCGATTACTTTAAGAACTTTTCCTTCTTCTTCCATATCTATAACAAACACTGCTGACCCTACATCAGATGTGACATTATTATTAAAACCGGCACCAAAAGTTGCAANCCACTTNTCGTNATTATTAATTTTTANACGTANTATTCTNGGAGTAGACCATGCTTCACCAAGTTTTCTATAATCGTAACTCTCATTTATAGAACCACCTGTGTAATCGTGAATAGTTTTAAATCCACTTGAGTTCCAGTAATATACTTTTTGTCTGACAGGATCATTCATCACTGTAAANATATGCTTAGGATTTTGAGTATCAGTTATNTCCAAGGCAAAATANGAATTTCCTCCNTTTCCAAGACCTGCGATAACTACAGTTTTCCAAGATCCATTATAATAGATATCTTTTACCAATGGACTTCCATCTACTCCGTAAATGGCATTTGTTTGATTTGACCCTGAAGAAACTACATTTTTTAACTTAGACAACATTGATGGAGGAATAAATGCCCATAATTCTTCTCCATTTAAAACATTAAATGCGTGCAGCATCCCTGCATTGGAACCAGCTAAAACAATCCCTTTTCTATTCGCTTGTGCTGATTTAAAATTACTATAATTTTTTTGGTGTCGATAATAATCNTCTGAATTNCTTTCAATGGATGAAACAGAGTCNGGTGGAGATGATACGAGNGCTGGTTCTGAATGAAATATATCTGCTAATTTCCAATTTCTATCTTCAGTTAGATTTCCGTCTGCATCATAGTCAAAAGCATCCCCTCCTCTTGTAAATTCAACAATATTATANGGCTCAGTNCCAATTCCATGTTGTAATGGGATGGATGCATTAAGGTACATTTCCGCTTTAAATGCTCCAATATTTGAAGTAGTGAAGTTGTTTATGTCATTTGAAGGCATATTAGGAAATGCAGTCCAGATATTTCTGGAAAAATGCCGAACATTATTTAGAAGTTCTCCAGCATCCCATTGAGCGGGTTCAATAATTTTACCCGCGCTGTCCATACTGTATCTTTTTAAATGACCCTTCCACTGTTTNTTATTTTCAAATTCAAACACAGATTGATAAATACTGTCACCAAGATTTATATCGGGCAAAATTTGTGGAGAAGAGAAAGTTAAGGGAAGAGATACAGCTTGTCGTATAGCATCCCTTAGTACATTTATAAGTGCAACCTCATTATCTGCGTAAAGAACTGTTTCAGTTTGTCCATTTGTTGCTACCTTGGCCCAGTTAGCTTGAGCAAGAGCAAGCTCATCCTGTGGAGTTGACGCATCATCAGTCAGTGCAAAGCCTACCATATAGGTTTTNATGCCAAGGTCTTGATATAGTTGGAGNGTTGTATTTGATGGATCAGTTCCATTAAAAGCACCATCGCTAATTACAATTATATAGTTATTTTGGCATGATGCGTTTTGATCAATAGGCGATTGCAACCCTGCAAAGTTACCGTTGAAATAATCTTTGGCTATATTCAGCGCATCATCAATATAAGTTGCGCCTGAGCATGGAAAAGTACAATCACCTGCTTCAGAATTTGATGGATAATAACCTCGTGTAAGTGTTGTTGGAATGGAAGCTAATATTTCCTGCGCACCTGTGGGCGAAACTGGGGCTTTTAAAGTATTATATTTATTTTGTGGGTAGGGGCCAGCTAAGTTATATGGTGAACCACTGTAGTAAAAATAATTTCTTAACTGCCAGTCGGACCAAGACCAATTAAGTAAGCCAAAATTAGCACCATCTGTAAGAGATGAATCTTGCATGAGAACTTTTATTACATCTGTTGCTACTTGCATTCTCGATTTTGATGTTGGACTGCCTACCGCGCTATCACATGTCCAAGTATTACCAGAGCCAATTGTTGCTTTTACAATTTGACCTCCCCCATAGTCTGCTCCCCATAAGACATCGTTTACATGATCAATCCCGAATCCATAAACACCATACAGTCCTGACGATAGACCAGTGCATGTGAAGGTTCCCATATGTTGCAATCCTCCACCAGGTGTATTAAAAGCTGAGAACTTATGAATTTTACCACCAGTTCTGTCAGCAATATAAACATCTCCTCTTTTATCCACTTCAATATCATTGACTTTACTCCAATAAACAAAGTCTGGGGGAGTAACGATATTGCCGAGATAAGCTGACTCACTTGTTCCAGNTCCCTCGGGNGTNCTTGAGGTATCTATGTAATCAACTTTAAGNTTACTATCACTTGTAAAATGATAAGCGACACCATTGTTGCTATCTATCGCGTAAGGGTAATTATGTGTTGGTGTGGTCGCTCTTGATCCAACAAATGTTCCAGCAGTATTATAAATGCAGGTTTTATTTGTCTGTCTGTCAGTGATATATATTTGATTAGTTCGGTCATAAATCTCAATATCAGAATCATCGTCCCCATCTCCACAGCTATTGGAATTATTGATTTCAACAGCCCAATCTTCCGTCCATGTGTTGATGCCAGTTTTTTTCCATTTTACAAGTGTATTTGTATTTTTACCGTAAACATTATCATCGCTATCAATTGCAATTTTTGATGCTCTATAACCTGATGAACCTCCCTGACCGTAAGTGGTNATAGGAGTTCCCANATAATTATGAACCGANATNAANCCTCCATTCCANTTTATTGTATGAACATTNCCGTTNGAATCTACATCTGAGTCATTAGGNCCAGAAATANTTATAGGCGTAAAGGGCACAGCNGCNCTCATGCTNCCAGATGTATCCAACAAGATTAAAATATTAGCTTTAACATCGGCCTGCCCAGTTCCAGGGGGCAGTGATTTTGAGTAGGTAATATTTCCCCACATAGCAAACATCAAAACATATAAATACAGAAAAAATTTATACTTAATGTAATACATCTTTAGAATCTTTATGGCTTTCTATGAGCGTGACATATTCTTTACTCATAATTTTTATATTGCTTCTTACAGCANCATTATTTCGAACGACCTGTAAGAAAATATCCTTATTTTTTAAGTCCCAATGATAATCGTCAATACCATCTGAGTTTCCTAAAACTCGACTGCTTGTGGGGTTNCCGTAAAAAGATGAGAGATTTGTAAGATGATTTACCTGCNAGCTACTTTCNTCAATTACNCTGATGAGATGTAATTTATGCTCTACAAAAAAAAATCTAAACTTGAGATTTTCAAAGTTATTGTCTCTACAAATTATCTCACCACTCACACCTTTTGGAGAGGAAGATGATAGGCTAAAATTATTTTCATCCTTGTTTATTTCTACCTTGTAAACTGACTTTACCATTTCTGAACCTGAGCCAAGACCTAAACGTTCATAGTCACAATTTGCTAAGGATGCTTTGCTTAAAATTAAAATTATAAAAATGAAAGTGTAAAAAATTTTCATAACTCTAGTGAGGCCACCACTTCAATAACGGTAATTTTATTTTCATTAGTATCAGTGCCACAAGAGAAAATTCTATATTTATATGTCATTCCAGCTCCAACACTGCTATAGTTTGAGCCAACACCAACATCACTCCCCGAACCTGTTCCCCCAGTCGTACCGCCGCCAATATTACTNATGATNTAATTAAATTTTTCATTTTTATATTCGTTTTGCCAATCACCTATACCTGCATTTGANAGGTTCATAACGGAATGAAGGTCCTTTGTGTTAGTNGANAAATCAATTATTTGATAAGACTCCTCCANAGTAANACTCATTGGAGCCTCACANATTTGATTAATTGAAGAGCTTCCATTTATTGGATAACGACCTACAGATGCCTCAGTCTTTATATAATTTAACGCATCTTCAATGCCAGTTTCAGCACTTAGAAATGTTTGAAACTTATCACTCGAGTCTTTTGTGACCTTAGATTGGTTTGCTGCATTGATGACTAATAAAGATGCCATTAAAGTGGTGATGACCAGCAACAATAGTGAGACAACCAGTGCAAAACCTTGTTCCTGTTTATTAGTAATAAACTTTTTATTCATTCCGTATCACATTTAAAAAATGATTGAAAAAGCTTATCATTTTTTTGCCGATACTTTATAGAAAATTGCAAATAGTAGAATAATTGTTACAATTTCAAACCAATTTACTCTTAAAAAAATCATAGGATTTCGGCTTAACATATAAATTTCATAAGTAGATAGATTAAAGTAGGCAAAACCAAGTATTATTATCAGGTAAATTGTAATTCTAAAAAGTATACTTTCTTTGAATAATTTAATCATTGAGATTGATACAATAGATTTCTGATGGTTGCGGATGTAGTATAGAAATCTCTAAGATACTTGTCATTTTTAGTAAATGAATAATTACCTATACTATAAGCATGGCTTCGTTCAACATTACCGTGTTCATTGGGGCTCCTTACAATTAATCCAACCATTATTTCTGTTGGAACAATAGTTCCATCAAAAGACTCACCATAGATTTTCATGTCAGGTATTTGAATAAATCTTCCTCCCCCGTCTGTTAGATCACAGTGACCTCTTGAGTAATCACAGTACCTTGCTCTGTCTGATATTTCAATTGTTAGCCACTTTGAACTAGTTGCAAATAAGTAATGATCATGTACTCCATCTATTTCTTCTAAGTTATATGTCATCGTAGATATAGGCTGAACGGCAAAGGAGTACACATTCGCTCCAAGCCAGTGATTAGGAGAAGACCCTCTATCTCCAAAATCCAAATTTGATCTAACACCACCACCTTGTATCAATTCACCGACTTCACAATAGGTATTGTCTATCCATACACAAGTGTATCCATCACCCTCAGTGTTATTTCCATTATCACTTTCTCTATAAAATCTAAAGATCATCCCAATTGATGAATTTTTACCCCAAGGTTCTATTGCACCAAGAAGATCATAACTGCCATCAGATTGATAGCCAGTCGTAAATTCACCTTGCGATAAATCAAAGCTGCCACCACTTAACCCACCCAAACTGCCACTTAATACAAGTTTTGTTGGACGTACATCGTTCGCAAATTCAAGATTAATCCAATAATTTCCAGAATTATCGTATTCAGAACCACTACAATCCCAATATGTAGCAGGATTAAGATCGAATATTTTAAGAGCATTGTCGGAACAAGTGCTTCTTCCATTGGTACCAAACTCAGCCCTTATAGGTGTCACTAGAACATCTGCTTTTCCACAACCGTAAACTATCTGACCTTCTTGACAGCTTCCTTTAGTGCCTTCGAATTGTAGAGTTTCAACATGATCAGCAATTGGACTTTCAAATATAGGTATGGGGTTATTCGGATCCGTTATATCAGTTTTTATTTTAATAAGTCTATTCCTTGAACTATTGCTTGAATAGGGCTTCAGTTTGTATTCTATCTTTACTCTTTTATATGGTTCTTCAGTTTCATCATAGATAACTTCAATACGATCTAAAGCATCTCCAGCATCATATATTTTCACTGGATCACTGATAACACTTGATGACTCAAATCGAAAACCTGCATTTCTAATATCCTTTGTAATCATTTCAACTACATCGCGGGCTGTTTGAGACATGTATTTCATATCTGATTGCCACTGAAAATTTCTAGCTATAATTGTATATGAACCAAAAGCTGCTCCAATGATAATGGCACTGATTGCAAGGGTAATCATCATTTCAACTAAACTAAAGCCCTTATTATTCACTGTTTATTATCCTTTTAAATGTATTTACTGCGCGCCCATCTCTGTTGGAAAGATGAACTGATATGGTATAGACTTTACTACCGTTAGATGTTTCAACCACCTCAACTTTTCTATAGTGACAATTTCTCCATTCCCTTGGATTTCCCCCAATGCATTCTGAAGAATTATTTTGAACAACACTAAAAAGCTGATCAGCAGTGATTTTCCACTTCTGTTGTTTTTTTTCAACTGTTGTTGTCTGACTTGATGGAGAGGATATAAATTTTAGGTTGTGATATTGAGTTAAGTTTTGTGTATCTATAATGATGTCTTCCATAATCATATTAGCGAGCATATTGCCTTTCTCGCGATCTATTGAATTTAATAAAACTCTTGTGGAAGAAGTTGTGATTCCATAAATGGCAACGAAACCAATACCTACGACCACTGCAGCCACCATGGCTTCAATTAAACTAACCCCTGATTGCTTGTTCACTGACTTACCTCGCACCAATTTTGAATAATGTTATTATCTCTATCGTAAGCTCTCTTTTCGACAGGACAAGAAACCTCAGAATATCTGAGCACTTCATAAAAACCTGTAACCCACATCGATAGCCTATACTTGCTCTC
>PAAD01000065.1 GCA_002698745.1 Flavobacteriaceae bacterium | reverse complement strand
GCAACCATTTCATTTGTAGATTCACAGGTCGGTCGACTCCTCGATCATCTAGAAGCCTGTGGATTAGATAAAAATACCGTTGTAGTATTCACGTCTGATCATGGCTACCACATGGGAGAACATGGTCACTGGCAAAAACAAACACTATTTGAAAATGCATCACGAATCCCACTAATAATTGCTTCACCAAATACTGTAAATAATGGTGCAATATCTATTAGTCCAGTTGAATTAATAGACCTCTATCCAACTCTAATGGATCTAACCAATATAAATATACCTAAGCATGTTGTTGGCAAAAGTTTAGAACCAATCATGAGGAACGTACATGCTTCTGTTCGTGGAAGTGCACTAACCAGGTGGCGAAATGGGTACTCAATCAAAACTAATCGCTACAGACTTATAAAGTGGGGAGTTAATGGCGAACTAGGATACGAGCTCTATGACCATAAAAATGATAAAAACGAGCTGATTAATCTTGCAAGTAGAAAAGATTATAAGCAAGTAATGGATTCTTTAAAATTGGTAATTGTGGAAAGAATTTCTGACGCCTCAATTAAACCTGAAGGCCTTGGAAGACAATTCGAAAATGCCAAACCTATGCACAAGGCAAAAAACATTACTTTTGGAGACATCCATGATACAAATGGAGAAGTATTGTATTATAAAGAGAAATAAATCACCAATTTTAAACTAAATTATTTCGTTCAAATTCAAAATAAACAACCATAATATATGATATTTTTTTGGGCTACAAAACAACGATCTACCACTTTTATTAAAACATTATTTTTTTCTTTTGGAATATTGTTGCTTCTTTTTAGTTGTAATTCTACTGAGTGTTTAAAAGAAAAAAAAAACAACCCAATTACGCCTAATTTTATTCTAATACTGGCAGATGACCAAGGATGGAATGGTACATCAGTTAAAATGATGCATAATGAACTAGGCTCAAAAAGTGATTACTTTGAAACGCCAAATTTAGAGCTACTCGCTAAAAGAGGCATTCGATTTTCTAATGCATACGCTAGTGCACCCGTATGTGCCCCGTCAAGGTATAGTATTCAATTTGGCAAAACACCAGCTCGGCTGTCATTGATTCGCGTTGGAATGAACACAGATCATATTGACCATGAAGGGTTTTTAAGCATCCCAAAAGCACTTAAAAAAATCAACAATAAATATAAAACAGCCCATTTTGGAAAATGGGGAATGGGCAGTAATCCTTCTATACTTGGCTATGATGAAAGTGATGGGCCAACCAAAAATAAGGATGGGAATTTTATCAACAACAAAAGCCAATGGAAAAATGTCTTTAAAAAAGACCCAAAAAATATTTTTTCTCTTACTGACAGAGCAATTGAATTCATATCATCTAGTACAGCAAATAAAAACCCTTTTTATCTTCAAATTTCGCATTATGCTGTTCATACTGATATTGAATCAAGAGAAAAAACTTATACTCGACTAAAAGACAAACCAAAAGGGGAACAACAAAAAGATCTTGGGTATGCTGCAATGACTTTCGATTTAGATGAGGGGCTTGGGATTCTCTTAAAAAAGATAAAAGAACTTGGCATCGAAGATAACACCTACATCATATATATGTCAGACAACGGCTCAGTGCCAAATATTCCTGGTGCCAAGAAGTATGAAAAGAGCTATAATCACCCATTAAGCAGAGGTAAATGGGATGCATTTGAAGGAGGAATCCGCATCCCATTCGTTATTGCTGGACCAGGAATCAAAGATGGCTCCGAATCCGCCGCACCTGTTTCGGGATCCGACCTCTTACCAACCATAATAGATTTAGCTGGAAATAAATCGATCACATTGACCGAAATTGATGGAGGAAGTTTTGCGCCAATACTTTTGAATAAAAACAACGAGCAAATCAAAAGAACAGTTGATGGTATTTTTTTTCATGTACCTTACAAAAATAGCATCGCGTTAAAAAGACCACACTCTGCAATTCGAAAAGGAGATTATAAGCTAATTAAATTTCAAGATGACAAATCAATCGTTTTATTTAATTTAGTAAAAGACAAAATGGAGCAAATAAATTTAGCCTCTCAAAAACCAAAGAAAGCAAAAGAATTAGAAAAAATATTAGACAATTATCTTATTGAGGTACATGCGCCGAAATGGCAAGAAGGAATTACTTGGAAACAGACTCCTTTAAATGAAATTAACTCAAATTATTAAACTTTGAATTATAATAAAAAGTATAAAATAATATTTAAAATCTTGTTTTTGGTTTTTTTCGCATGCAAAAGTCCTGACAAAAACGCAGATAATTTTCAAAAAACAAATAATGTCAAAGACTCAAATAAAACTTGTTGTGAAAACTCTAGAATAAAATACCTTTATGATGGGAATAGATATATTTCTAACAATAGCTTATCATTGAATTCTACAAAATATACACAAATAGAAGATGAAATGAAAATGGTCTATATTCCAGAGGGAACATATGTTATGGGATCAAGTGATTCTTTTCAGGCGCTGAGAAGAGAATTACCACAACATAAAGTGAAAGTAAACGCTTTTTATATGGATATTCATGAGGTTACTAATGCTCAGTTTTCTGCTTTTGTCGAAGCTACAAATTATAAAACCATTGCAGAGCAAGAAATAGATTGGGAAGTGTTAAAAAAACAACTACCTAAAAATACACCAAAACCAAATGAAGATGTCTTACAGCCTGGTTCAATGGTTTTTGTAGAAAGTAGTGATATTTATAATTTAATTGATGTTTCTCAATGGTGGCGCTGGACTAAAGGAGCTAACTGGAGGCAACCTGAGGGCCCTGGCAGTAATATAATAGGTAAAGACCAAGAGCCTGTTGTTCATATTTGTTATTTCGATGCTTTAGCTTATGCAGCATGGTGTGGAAAAAGGTTGCCAACTGAAGCAGAATGGGAATGGGCAGCTCGAGGGGGATTAAAAAATAAAATTTATCCTTGGGGCAACGAATCAGTCGATGAAGGAGTTCCAAAATGTAACTATTGGACAGGGGTTTTTCCCATTAAAAACACGAAAAAAGATGGTTTTGAAGGGGTTGCGCCTGTTATGCAATATTCACCTAATGGATATGGTCTTTATGATATGGCAGGAAATGTTTGGGAAATTTGTGAAGACTGGTATGATGAAAACTATTATTCTTCATTAAATTTATCGGAAGTCCAAGACAACCCTAAAGGGCCGGAAAAATGGAGTTACCCTTTGGAACCAATGGATCCAAAACGTGTAATTCGAGGAGGCTCATTTTTATGTAATGATAGTTATTGCTCAAGCTACAGAGTTTCGGCAAGAATGCCATATTCACAGGAAACAGGCATGAGTCACACAGGCTTTAGATGTGTAAAAGACGCGACAAAAATTAATCAATAAATCATAATCAATAATAATTTAATTTATTAATTTTATATAATTATTTCGAGATAAATATGAGAAGGTCATTTTGGTTCTTTTTCTTAATGTGGGCAGGATCTTCTTTTGCACAAGACGCAACAAATAAACAACAATCTTTTAGCAGCAATAGTTTAAGCTATAAAAACCCTTCAGCCTCAATTTCTTTTACAGGTTATTATAGATTTTTAGGCTTTGTGCGAAACCAACAAGAGACATTTCCTAATAATAGTGGTAAAACATTAGTCATTAGTTCAGGTGACGCCTATAGAGAACCTATGTTTCTTTTTAAACTGAATGGTAAGACGAAAGATAATATAACATTTGGTGCAGACCTCATGCTCAATAGTTTATACAAAGGCCCATCAGCGGACCTTACTCAAGCTTTAACCCTTAATCTTGGGCTCAATTTAAACACATCAATTGCTACAAAATACGGAACGTATAATTTTAAATCGGGCGGTGTTTCATGGTATAGACAAAGTCGACTTACTGTTTGGGGAAACCGTTCATTCAATCGTATTAGTATTTTTGAAAGAAGACCACAAACTTCATTAAATAAAATACCAATTAACCGTTACTCAAATTATTACAATAGCGGTTTGATTGATGAAGGGATTCGATATGGAAGTCGTGCCTTTCAAGGTATTTTTCTTAAAGGAACGAAGCTACCGTTTAATTTTTCTGTAAAAGGAGTAATCGGAAAAAGCAATTTCAACCGCTCTACACTAGAAACTAGTGATAATTTTACCGGGTGCTTTCAGATTAAAAATACATTCAGCCCTTCTTCAAAAGCGGCTTATAATTATCTTTCCTCATGGGCGAATACAGATTCTCTAAGCGATGATAGAAGACACTATTTCATTCATACATTTGAATTTGATAAAAAATGGAATAAAATACAAGTACAAATGGAGCTAGGGTTCGGAAACTATCGAGACCCCACACTAAAACTGGGAAATGGAGAAGCCGTCCTTTTAAATATTAAAACTGCAAAATCAACCAAAGTTCCTCTAAACATGCATCTTTACAGAATTTCACCACAATTTGTTAATGTTACGGGTAACTTCTTTAACACCTCAGTCCTCGAGGTATTTCCAAATGTAGGAGGTATAGGAACTACGGTAAGAACGCCCTACCAGAGTCCAATAGTCGGCCTTGGCTCCACCGCAAATAACAGACAAGGTGCGTCTATAAACGCTGATATTTCTATAGGTCAGCTAAAGCTTAATGGGGGTCTTGGTATATTTGCTGAGATTGACACTTCTTATGCCGCATTGTCTTATATCCACAATGTGAATAGTCAGACGCTTTCAAGAATATATGTGTTTGCACAAAACTGGGGCCCATATAATGCCCTAAACTCGACCTATAGAGGAGTATTCGAAAACGTAAACATCAGCGATACTACAGCTAGCGGATTAGCAAACTTCAAAAAGTTTTTTAACACCATTGAATTTCAAGCCAAATACAATAATAAAATTTTCGGAAAGAACTATTATATTTTTTCTTTGACGCGTCTCAACTCATGTCAAAAAAATCTAAAGCCCGTCCCACAGGTTGGAAAACAAGCGCTAATTAGCCAACTAAGCGAAGAAATAGACTTTAGTGTTGAGTTGAGCGAGAAGTCCGCGCTTGTTTTAAGCTATGGCGTAGAAAAAGTATTAGGTAATGCTTCTACTGACATAGGTGACGGTCCAGAGGCCACACCTACAAATACCTTTTTTGAGCGATTGGGCTTAGATAAGCTTTACAGATATACGAATTCTAGAAACCAAAAGAACACACTATTTGGCTTCGGCTTAGATTATAAAATTGGTCAAAATGCAATGATATTTTTCCGCTATAACCAATACCGATATTTTGACCCCAATTTTATAGAAAACCATTTAAAGGGCTGGGAAACCATGCTTGAATTAAAAATAAATTTTTAACCTATGAAAAGAAGCTTTCTACTTTTACTTGTTTTTTGTGCCGTCTTTTTGTCTGACTTTCATCTTCATGCGCAGGTCAATGAGAACATTTGGTTTGACGGACTCTACCGCTCATATTTTGTGCGAGATGCGTTAGACAAAAGCATAGCGAATGATACAATATCAGCCAAGAACACATCAAACGGCTACAATCTGTTAGATCTCAATACCCACGTAAATCCAGTCAAAAACATTGAAGTTTTTGCACAGCTCCGGATAAATAATTCCTTCGGAAGCTTTTTCGGTTCAGGTACAGAAATCAATGTTCGACAACTCAAGGCAAAAGGTACCGTTAGTGACAAGGTCCGATTCAGTGTTGGCGATCTTTTTCTCAAGCAATCTAAATTTACGCTTTATAATTATGATGAAGAACTTTCAGTCTACGAAAATGATATGCTGAAGCCTTACCGAGACATCATTCATTACGAAAATTTTTATACCGAAAATAGATGGCGGCTACACGGTATTCAAACTGATTTCTCTTTTAAATTTGATCGATTTATAAGAAGCCTAAGTTTTGATTTCTTTGTCACGCGACCTCGCGGGTCAAATCAAATAAATGAAACTACGTATTCAAGTGACCTTCTACTTTCAGGGGGTTCAATGGTTTCTGAAATTAACAAAAGACTCACATTTTCAGGTAACCATATCAACTTATTTGAAGTTGCATCTAGTGGCACGCTAAACATTTCAGTGCGCAACCCTGTTCATGACATGTCACTACAGCATCATTTCGGTAATGATAAGTATCGCATTGAACAAAAACTACAAACCGGTTTTTCTCAAAGATACTGGCTCCACTCTGAGCTAGAGAACGGTAGAGCTGATTCAACATCAAACAATACACAAGGAATGTACTTTGAATTNGACAATAAATACATTAAGAAAGACTCTACACTATCGCTAACTGTAGGCTATCGTTATGTAGACCCTAATTTCAGAAGTGCTGGNGCCCANACAANNCGTTTGGATTATGCNTCAGTTAANAGTAACACGATTTATCCGATTTANACCAACATGTCTTTGAGAAGNCCAACCTCTATNTTTGACCTTTTATCTGACGATAGATTGTACAACCAAGACTTATCGAGTGTCCTAATGGCCTTCAATCCTATTTATTCAAATNTACTTCCCTATGGAGATGCTACACCCAATAGAANCGGAGTCTATTTAAAAGCAAGAATAAACAATACAAACAAGGTGTTCCTAACAAAAATTAATGCAGCCTTGTTCAAAGAAGTAATAGGTCAAGGTACGGTTAAAAA
Source organism: Flavobacteriaceae bacterium (assembly GCA_002698745.1). Lineage (GTDB taxonomy): Bacteria > Bacteroidota > Bacteroidia > Flavobacteriales > Flavobacteriaceae > UBA7446. The sequence goes on along the minus strand of PAAD01000065.1, from coordinate 8,196 downwards.
AAGACACTTTGGACTACTTAAAGCAATGTTTGCAATCAATTTACATCATGGTTTCGGCTGGAAAAAAGAATTTAGCTTTTCTGCCTCATCAGAAAGCGAAGTCACAAACAGAGGAGGTGACGCGATTTCTTCATTGAATTTATTTAGCCACCAGCTGAATACATCACTGAATGCAGAGTTGGCCAAAAAGTTTTTCATTCAAACAACATATAAGCATTTAAATGCTAATGGCAACGAGTTTTTGACACAGCGTGATAATTTTGGGAATATCATTAATTTTACATTAACTCAAGTAAACCAAAAAGATCACATGCTCTGTCTTGGAATGCTTTATAAATTTAGAGAGAATGTATACGCTAACCTACAGTATAACTGGTGGGGGATGACATTTACCGAGCAAGACTATTTAGATTACAAATACAATAGACTAATATTAATTTTATCTGTAGAATTATGAACATAAAAATAACACCTCTTCTTTTTCTAGGCTTAGTATGCTTTCTACATAGTTGTACGAAAAAAGAATATGAGGGACCATCCATTGAAACCCTCTATGGCGACTTTGAGGTAATCGAGCCACTGATACTTACTAACAAAGCTCCCAGTTTTTCGAGCAATGAACAAGTTGGTTTTCATTGTGAGTTTAACAAACCTGTTGAATGGAAAATTGCTATTAAAGGCTTAAGCACTAATGCTAGCATAGAAATTACAGGGTTTTCGAGTCTTATTGATTCCAGTATGATTATTTGGAGAGGTGGACCGTCACAAGTTCCGTTTTTTTCAGAAGAAGCTTGCGCTATTGAGCTAACTTTTGAAAATGAAATCGACACAATAAAAGATACCATTACTATTGTTTCAGCGAAAACATTCGAAAATGGTGTTTGGCTTGAAGACTTTGAGGATGGCTTTCCTAATGATGGCCTTGTTTATTACAATACTGATGGAGGGGGAATGACTTTTTCTGTGGCAAATGATGATGCATTACTAGGAAGCAGTTATTTTAAGATGGGTGGTAGAGTGAATTGGGACTGGCCTTTAGGCAATCTTGATCTGCCGGTAAATATTACCAATACTAATCAATCTTCAGACAACTTATATATTAATATTGGGATACTCTCCGATTTAGAAGATTTACATACTGGACAATTTATAAACATTTTAATTTCTGAAGAAACAGACATTCCTTTTAATGATAATCTGGAAAATAATTCTTCAGATCTTTTTGAATCAACTATGGAGGTATACAAAATAAAGGTGCCTGTAGATTGGAATGGATGGAAAATGATATCATTTAGGTATTCAGATTTTGAGCCTGTATCACCAAACAATCAAGATATCAATTTTAACATGAACCCAAATGATATTAGAGCAATTCGATTTTCTTGTCAAGCGTGCCCTTCCTCTGCTGGAAACCCAATTTGCCCTGAAAACTTCGGTAAAGATGTGCGAACAGATATAGACCATATTATTTTCACTGAAAACTACAGCTTACTAGAACAATAATGAGGTTAACTATACAAATAGCTTTAGCAATTCTTGTTTGTTGCACCCTATCTTGTGATTCCATGCGAGAGGTTAGTATATATGAACCTTCAAAATCTATTTCAGCATTTGAACAATTTCCTCATAAAACACTTTTCACCGGTTCTGAAGAAAATGGAATATGGGGTGTAAAAAACAATTCTTGCAAAGAAGTGTCCTTTGAGAAAACTAATAACTTTAACGGTAAAGATCATCTTCATATAAAGTGGGATGATTCTAAATGTAGCTATATAGCATTAGGCTTAAAATGGAGTAATTTTAAAGGCAAAAACCTTAAGCCCATCATAAAATCAGCTGCCATAGAACTTCGTATTCGTGTTGATTCGGGAGTCCTTTCAAATGTGCCTATGTTTTTTGTTCTTGTAGATTACGGCGGGAACCAATGTAGGGCAAATATCAACTATTTAAACCTTGAAGGAGGACGAATTGATACTAAATGGAGGCGAATACGTATTCCCTTTCAGGCATTCAACTACGAAAAAAATGGGGTAAACATGGGCAATATCAAAGAGCTTCGCATTGAATTTCAAAGAAAGGGGGATGTACACATAGACAATATTGTAATTGTACCACACGAGCACAACTATAAAAAGACAAAGGAAATATTCACAAAAGTATTTGACTCACACCCTATCCAACTTGGAAGCGGGAAAGAGTATTGGTGGGGGATTAATACAAAATATTCATCTAGTCTTCAATTCGGAAGATCCTTCAAAAACGAGAGCGTGGTCATTGAGCTGGATAAATCTAAAAAAGCACCATGGAATACATTTGGATTTTCCCCATACCAATGGATGCGTGTAGATATCTCCTCCATTCATACGACATCTGCACTTACATTTAAACTAAAGTCAACCGAACTACCAAAGCTTCAAACAATTTTATTTGCATATACAGGTAAAAAGAGAAAGCTAGAAAAAATATTAAATGAAAGCCATTATGTCGATAAAGGAAATGGTTTGTATCAAGCATATCTTCCTTTAAAATCATTAATTGGATATAGCGAATTTGAATGGGATGCACTCAAAGAAATTAGATTTAAAATACTTGAGGGTAATAAAGTTGAAATTGGCGACTTTCAGCTTATTGAATTCCGCGGAAACCCTAAAAAACCAACCGAATGGAAAGGAATATAAACCTGTTTATTTGCCTCCTATTTGGTGTGCTACAAACACTTACCGTTTATTCACAAGTGAGTAAAGTCGAAGTGACTACCAATGCATTAGGCAATTTTGAATTACAAAGAAATGGTATGCCCTACTACATAAAGGGGGCGGGTGCCAAGGATCATTTCGACTTATTAGTCAAATCAGGAGCTAACTCAATTAGGATTTGGAGTACAAACAATAATGCATTGTTAGATTCAGCACATCACCATGGTCTCACCGTCACACTAGGCTTACATGTAAGACCCGAAAGAAGCGGAATGGATTACAATGACGAATATGCAGTAAAAGGTCAAATAGAATATCTTAAAAATGAGGTCCTGAAATATAAGGATCACCCCGCATTATTAATCTGGGGTATCGGTAATGAGGTTGATCTTAGGTATAGTAATTTCAAGGTTTGGGAAACCATCGAAATACTTGCAAAATTTATTAAGGAGGTTGATCCAAATCATCCAACAATGACAGTAACAGCCGGTATTGATCCATCAAAAGCCTTTTACATAAAAAAATATTGTCCAAGTATTGATATACTAGGACTCAATGTATACGGATCAATCGAGAATGCAGGAGCTAATCTCAGAAAGTTTAATTGGGATAAACCCTATATCGTTTCCGAATGGGGTGTAAATGGCCCCTTTGAAGCTAACACAACATCTTGGAAAGCTAAGATAGAGCCGCCGAACGGCATAAAAGCTGATCAGCGACAGCGTAGATACCTAGAACTAATTGCAAAAGACAAAGAACGTTGCCTAGGCAGCTACTGTTTTCTTTGGGGGCAAAAACAAGAATCGACAGCTACATGGCATGGGATGTTCCTTAGCAATGGAAACCCAACAGAGGCAGTAGATGTGATGCAATATTGCTGGACAGGAAAATGGCCACAGTCTAGGGCTCCTTCAATAATAAATATATCACTAGACAACATAGGGTGGAGAAAAGACCATGTGTTGGCTCCTTCAGCGCAAGCAAATTTGAGTATTGAATTGCAAAAATATAACAACAAAGAAGTAATAGTTGAATACGTATTATTTCCAGAGGCCTTTAGCAATAAAATTGGCGGTGATATTCAGAAATCACCAGATCCAATAGAGTTTAAAATCGTCAACCAAAGTGATACTGAACTAACCTTTATAAGCCCAAAGAAAAAAGGAGCTTACCGGCTTTTTGCCTATTTGAAAAATGACAAAGGGCAAAGCTCCGTAGCCAACATACCCTTACTAGTCGAATAAATAACTGTTAAGCTATTTTTTAAAGGATTGAACGAACACCTCATAGCCAGGGCGAAAGAGCAGGACCTCGAACTCACTATTTGGTTGAATTAAGTCGTTTGCCTTATAGATGTTCCAAGCCTTTTCATTCTTATTTCGCCAGCCCACAGAAGCGTACTGATTGTTGGATTCAATTAGATAGCCTTCGCCATTCGTAATAAGTTTTGGTATATCCAATTTTGGAATAGACATAGCGCTAGTAAACATAGATTCTAGCATAGCCGATTCGCTCATATTACCAAAATCAGACGCTTCTATCCACCTAAATAAATGATACTTTAATGTTTTATAAACCTGTTCGTATTTGGGGTAAGACATTAGGTTGTTAGTCTCATAGTAGTCTTCCACTACATCATACAACTCAAAACGATCTTTGTGTTTAGAAAACCAATTTGAAAAATAGGTATTTGAAGCCTGCCCTTCTTTAAGAGAGTCTAATACCCTCATCGTTTTCATTTGTTGACGATAGCCCACCAGCTTATAGACGGAAGATGTAGTGTCACCATTATAAATAAGCTTAAAATTACCTGCTCGAATACTTCTACGCATGTCACTCCCTTCATCAAAACGATCCGTAGCCGCAAAAATATAGTTGCGTTGGTCTTTTTTAAAAAAAGAAACTCCTTCAAACGGAAACTCTCTTTCAATGTTTGCGACATCGAGTATGGTCGGTGCAAAATCAACAAAGCTGACCATCTGATAGGTGTTCCCTCTACAAGTATGATCAATCCACTTAGCTACCATTGGAACACGAAGACCTGTTTCATAAATAGACCGCTTATAACGCGGAAAAGGGCCTCCGTGGTCGCTAAAAAAAAATATAATGGTGTTTTCATATAGGCCATCTGTTTTGAGTTGATCTATAATAACACCGATTTGGGCGTCTAGCTTTTCAATATTTTTATAGTTAGTCAACAGGTCACCTCTGATTCCGCTATCATCAGGAAATAAATAAGGATTTACAACATTTTCCAATTCTTCTTTTGAATATGGTGCCTTGTTCTTCCAAACGCTAGACTCATGTGTTACATTAAAATTAAAGACAGAGAAAAAAGGCTGACCTTCTTTCCTATTTCTCCAGTGTGCAGTTTGACTGCTTTCATCCCAAGCTAATGGAGAAGTGAGCATATTATAATCTTCTTTAGAGTTGTTCGTACAATAATAACCGTTCGCCCTAAGGTCTTCTGTGAAAAAACGAATTGGTTTTATTGGTTTAGCACTGTAGTATGGTAGCGAATTATGGGCATTAATTGTGTTGTTTACTGCAGACTTTTTATATGCCCGCATATGTTGCGTGCCAAGTGTTGTTGGATACATTCCCGTAATCAAACTACTTCGACTTGGGGCACAAACGGGTGAAGGCGTGTAACAATTTTGATACACTATTCCGTCATTTGCTAACTGATTAATATTCGATGTATTTGCACTTGAGTCTCCATACATCGAAAAAAACAAAGATTGATCCTCGCAAATGAGCCATAAAAAATTTGGTGGTTGTTGTCCAAAGCAAAGTGCAGACACAAATAAAGATAGAGAAAAAATAAATATCTTCAAGTTTAATATTTTTTATAAACAAAAAATTAAATCAATTAATTATATTAGCAAACAAAAATACTAATTATAATAACTCAAATCTTTGAGACCACAACAGTTTTTAGAATTTAGCCCTTTAAATTTTTACTCTAACTAATAACTTTTATATGAATTTTAATAATCACATTAGCGCATTTAGTATTAGTGCACTTTTACTAATATCGCTTTTCTCATGTAACTTAACAGATGAAAAACAACAAGAAAATAAGCCACTTAATATAATTTATATTATGGCAGACGACCATGCTTATCAGGCGGTTAGTGCTTATGGATCTGAAGTTAGTAAACTAGCGCCAACTCCAAATATAGATAGAATTGCCCAGCAAGGTGCGCGAATGGACGCTGTTTACTGTACTAACTCTATATGTGGACCAAGTAGAGCCTCAATTTTAACTGGTAAGTTTTCACACATCAATGGATTTTATAAAAATGTTGACGGAGGTGATTTTAATGGCGAGCAACTAACATTTCCAAAAGTTTTCCAAAAAAATGGTTACGAAACAGCAGTAATAGGAAAATGGCATTTAGGAACAACACCAACCGGCTTTGACTATTCTAAAGTTTTAATCAATTGGGGCGGACAAGGAACCTACTTCAAACCACAATTTTGTATCAACGGTACAGATACCGTGACAGAAACTAAGCGTCATTCAACAAAAACAATCGAAGACGATTGTTTAGATTGGCTAGCAAACAAACGGGATACAACTAAACCCTTTTTGCTGCTATATCAATTTAAAGCTCCCCATAGAGATTGGAGGCCTGACTCCATGTATCATGATCTTTTTAGTGATTTTGACTTCCCACTTCCAGAAACCTTTAACGATGATTATGAAGGACGACTTGCAGCAAGCGAAAATATGATGGAAATTGGGAGGCATCTAAACAGAAGAGATATGAAGCAAACACCTCCTTCAGGATTGTCAAGGAGAGACTCAATGCGATGGCTTGCATATGGAGATAAGGGACAGTATTGGTCACCAAATGACACATTAAAAGGCGATGCTCTAAAGTATTGGAAATTCCAAACCTATATCAAAGATTATCTGAGATGTGTTGCTGGTATTGACCGAGCGGTTGGAAGCGTTTTAGATTATTTAGAAGAAAATGGATTAAGCGAAAATACTATTGTAGTTTATACTTCTGACCAAGGCTTTTACCTGGGAGAGCATGGGTGGTTTGATAAAAGGTGGATGTATGAAGAATCTTTCAAAATGCCTTTTTTGATTAAACATCCTAGAATAATTGAAGCTGGAACCAAAACTGATGCTATGGTTATGAATGTTGATTTTGCACCTACACTTATTGATATGGCTGGCATTGAAATTCCAACAGAGATGCAGGGTAAAAGTTTCAAGGGAGTATTTGAAGGAGACGAAAAAAACCAAAGGCAATCAGTATATTATCACTATTATGAGTGGCCTATATGGCATAAGGTTCAACCACATTATGGAATAAAAACAAATCGATATAAACTTATGCATTTTTATTATTCAATGGACGAATGGGAATTATACGATTTAGAAACTGATCCCAATGAAATGAACAACATCTATTCAGAGGCACCAGAAGAGTTGATAGAAAATCTTAAACATGAACTACATGAACTAAGAAAGAAATATAGAGATGATGGTTCTATTGAAGAAATTAGGCGTATGACAGATACAGTTATTAGGAGAGTCTATAACGAGCCTAATAAACTTATGAAATAAATTTTTTATAATTCTAATTTAGTTAAAAAATCAATCGTTAATTTTAAATAGATACATTATGATTTTAGATTCTACATACTACCATAATTTTTTGAAGTCACTATTACAAAAAATTAAAATACTCTTTTTTTTAGTTTTATTTTCAGTACACAATTTTAATGTTTTTGCTCAAACTACCTCGTTAATAAGTGATTGCGATGACTTTGTTTCAGGATCAGATGCATGGCCCTTCGTTCTTATAGCTACAACTCTAGATGATGGTGAAGCTAGTCAAGCAGCTCAAACATATACTATCAGTATAACATCATTGCCTGCTGATGGAGCTAATGTTAGAGTTTATAAAACTACAGCAAATGGAAGTGAATATTTTGGAAATCCTGTATTATTAACAATTGGTTCTAACAGTATTACAGTATCTGCTGTTTCATTTGATAGAACTGTTAAATTCCAGTTCTCAAATGGAGATGTAGAGTTTGAAGCCTTAAGTCTAAACGGAGAAGATTCTGATTGTGCCACTCCTCTACCTCCAGGACCTCTATCATTAATATCTGACTGCAGCGACTTTACTACTGGACAAGGTGCTGCATGGCCTTTTATTCTTACTGCTACAACCATTTCGGATGGAGTAGCAAGTCAAGCGGCTCAAACATATAGTATGAATGTAACATCTTTGCCTTCAAATGGAGCAAATGTCCGAGTTTATAAAACTGTAGCTAATGGTAATGACTTTTTTGGTAATCCAATAGCATTAACATTAGGTTCAAACAGTATAACAGTAGACGCTGTTTCTTTTGATAGAGCAGTCAAATTTCAATTCTCAAGTGGTGATGTAGAATTTGACGCTTTAAGCTTGAATGGAGAAGACTCTGAATGTATTTGTTCTCCCACATCATATGAAACTGATTTAATCGT
>PAAD01000059.1 GCA_002698745.1 Flavobacteriaceae bacterium | reverse complement strand
GGGGAATCGAACCCCTCTTACCAGGATGAAAACCTGGCGTCCTAGCCGATAGACGAACGGGCCCTTCGGATTAACGAGGTGCAAATTTATATGATACCTGACAAACTTGCAACTTATATTATGATTAGTATGCTTTCGCAAATAAAACTCGCTGATTTGAGGGTTTTCCAGAGTAAACACAACTGCCTTGCTCTATCTTTCCATCAATTGGTATACAGCGAATTGTCGCATTTGTGGCTTGTTTGATAGATAATTCAGTCTCAGCAGTGCCATCCCAATGTGCTGAAACAAATCCACCCTTTGAAGCTAAAACTTCCTTAAAAGTATCAAAATCATCAACCACAGTGGTATATTCAGTGCTATAATTCTTTGCGCGATCAAACAAAGCAACTTGTATGGCTTCTAGCCTAGTCTTCACTTCCGCAACCAGATCTTCTTGAGCAACACTTGATTTACTTAACGTATCCCGACGAGCAAGCTCAACGGTACCATCAGTAACGTCTCTCGGTCCAATGGAAACGCGCAGCGGCACCCCTTTAAGCTCGTATTCATTAAACTTAAATCCAGGTTTATAGGTATCGCGTTTATCAAAATGTACACGAATATTTTCTTTGCGTAAAGCTTCAACTAATGGAGCTACTACCGCAAATACCATTTTTTGTTCCTCCTCCCCTTTATATACAGGCACAATAACAACTTGGTGCGGTGCCAATGCTGGGGGTAGGACAAGTCCATTGTCGTCGCTGTGCGTCATGATAAGTGCACCCATCAATCTAGTAGAAACACCCCAAGAAGTTGCCCAAACGTGTTCCAAAGCACCCTCTTTTGTAGCGTATTTTACATCAAATGCTTCGGCAAAATTCTGCCCTAAAAAGTGAGAAGTACCTGCTTGCAAAGCTTTTCCGTCTTGCATAAGTGCCTCAATACAATAAGTTTCAACTGCACCAGCAAAGCGTTCAGTATCAGATTTAATGCCTTGTATTACAGGGATGGCCATATGCTGCTCTACAAAATCAGCATACACTTGGTTCATTTGCTTTGCCTCAGCTCGTGCTTCTGATTCTGTAGCATGGGCAGTATGCCCTTCTTGCCATAAAAACTCTGCTGTGCGTAAGAATAATCGAGTGCGCATTTCCCAACGAACCACATTGGCCCATTGATTAATTAATATAGGCAAGTCTCGATATGATTGAATCCAATTTTTATACGTATTCCATATAATGGCCTCACTAGTGGGGCGTACAATAAGTTCTTCTTCTAGTTTCGCATTAGGATCAACACGTAGTTTTCCTGGCTTGTCTGGATCATTTTCTAGTCGATAGTGAGTTACTACAGCACACTCTTTGGCAAAACCATCAGCATTTTGCTCCTCAGCTTCAAACAAGCTCTTAGGAACAAACAGCGGAAAATAGGCATTGCTATGGCCTGTTTCTTTAAATTTTTTATCCAATATTGATTGCATACGTTCCCAAATCGCATAGCCGTAAGGCTTTATAACCATACAGCCTCTAACAGCGGAATTTTCTGCTAAATCGGCTTTTACAACCAGCTCATTATACCATTTTGAATAGTCTTCTGCTCGTGTTGTTAAATATTTACCCATAAGTTTGGCACAACTTTTGATTTTTTGTTAGTTGTAGTGCAAAACTACTTAAATTTGAGTGTTAATTTAAACTTTGTGTAATGCGTAATTTTTTACAACCCGACTTAATCAGAATTTATGTGCTTTTTTCAACAGTAGTTTTGGCACTATTTCTCTTGGGTTGTAGTGGCTATCAAACCGTTTCATACTATGGCGATGGCATCTATAATAATGATTTTTTGCAGCAGAGTAGACAAGTTGTTGCTCCTGTCAATAACAATAAGCAACAAAACAACGGCTCTTTTTACAAAAATTATTTTGCTGACAAAGCTTCACAAGGGATTCAAGACGATTATATTTTCACAAACGTTGAACAATATCAAGATGCTGCTCCACAACAAAGTAGTGTTGGTAATTACCAAGCACATGGCTCATGGGGTGATCAAGTAGACAGAATCAACATCAACGTAATTTACAATAGATCATTTGGTTGGAATATGGGTTGGGGTTGGTATAATGCGCCATATACATTTGGACGTTCATCATTTTGGGGTTACAATTACCACCCTTGGTATTTTACATATAATTTCCATCCTTTTTACAACCCTTTCCAATGGGGTAACACATATCCTTTTAACAGACCAGGTTGGAACAATTGGGGATACAACAATTCTTATCACATGATTGGTATGAATCAAAGATACAATACGCCTATTAGATATAGCAGATTAAATGGTAGCAGGGAATTTTTTAGAACAAACCGCTCCAATAATATTGGAGGCAGCGCAGACAGCCCTGAAAATATTTCCAACAAAAACCAACGACGCACGAATGTACGTGGTAGCACGACTACAAGACGTGTTTCAAATAGCAATACAAACTCAAGTCAAAACAGTAGAACGACAAGAAGGTATAGTAATGATAGATCTACAACAAATAACCCAAGCTACAAAAATTCCTCGTCTTCCTCAACCTCAAGTTACAGAAATTCAGCACCATTTAGTTCAACAAGGTCAACTTCAAGTAGCTCTTCTAGAAGTTCCTCTAGCTCATCAAGAAGAAGATAAATCAGGTGTCGGCTGTAGTGTTTTTAAATATTAAGAATGAATATATGGGAAAGAGAAAATTATTTAAATTAATTTTTAGCTTTTTATTGACTGGTATTGTTGCGCCAGCACAATCTGTTGGTGAAATTGCCAGGTATGGCTATGAACAATTACAAGGTTCTGCACGCTATCAAGCCATGGGTGGTGCCTTTGGAGCCCTTGGTGGAGATTTGTCTTCAATATCAAATAACCCGGCTGGTTCAATTGTGTTTGCTTTTAATGAAGCTGGCGCTACTATTGGCGTGCAATCGATTTCAACAGATTCTAATTACTTAAATGGATTTACCAATGTTGAAAAATCTTCTTTTGACATTAGCCAAGCAGGGTTTGTTCTTGTACTTACCAATCCTTCCAGTAAATGGGATAAGATAGCATTTGGTTTTAATACACAAACCATTAATAACTTTGATAAAAACCTTTTTGCTAGAGGAACAAACTACAACAGAGGCCTCGAGGACTATTTTTTAGAAAATGCGAGTGGCATCTCTTATGATACTTTTGATTTTTCAAATAATGCTGATGATGAATATTCTTTTTTAGGGAATAGATTTGGTTACGCCACGCAGCAGGCATACATGGGTCTATACACCAATACTATTAACCATGACGATGAGAATAGTATATATATCGCTGATGGCCTTGTTGGTGGTGGAATTGATCAGATTCATGAAAATAACACCTCAGGACGACAACAGCTCTACAGCTTAAATTTTAGTGCCCGTTATTTACAAAAACTATCTATTGGCTTTAATATCAATATATATGAAATTGATTATGCAGAATACAAAGCAACGTCGGACAAGTATTTGGACACTACAAGCCGTTTAGATCAGGTTGACTTACAGCGAGACCTCAATACTTTTGGTGAAGGTGTTTCGTTTCAGTTTGGCGCCATTTTCAAGACAACTGATATGCTACGCCTTGGGGCAAGCTATACAAGTCCTACTTATTATGAATTAGAAGACGAATATACAGAAGGCTTGGAAACATATTATATAGATTCGACTGACACAATACAACGCGATGCTATTTATCCAAACATCGTAAACCTAAATGGTCCTTACAAGATAAAAACTGCTGGAAAAATACAAGGCAGTGCTGCACTTGTTTTCGGTAAAACTGGACTTATAAGCTTAGATTATGGAAAGAAAACTTACAGCTCGTCAAGTGTTACATTACCTTACGCGGTTGACACCAATGCCTTAAATTCAGAAATCAACGAAGCACTTAATGATGCAAATTACTTACGTATTGGTGGTGAGGGTCGAATTGGAGACTTAAGCCTTCGTGCCGGATACTGGCATGAAAATAGTCCATATAAAAATAAGGCAGTCATGGATGATTTCAGCGGTTTTTCACTTGGGATGGGAATTCGTTTTGGGAGTGGTTCGCTAGATTTGGCGTATACAAAAAATACACAGAAATATCAGCAGCAGCTATATTATATTGGCTTAACAGACAGTGCCAGCATATACGAAAGTACTGGACAGTTAGCAATTACCTATAATGTTCGTTTTTAAAAAGAATTAATTTTTACAAAATTGTTACATTTGTATACTTATTTTAGATGCTATGAAATTTAATCAATTTTTAAAAGAAACTTTAGATCATCAGGATGACGATCATTTCAGCGCAAATATGAATACACCTTTGCGTGAAAATGCTTTTGATATATCTGATAATGATAAAATAAAACTTATTGAGCAAGATGTTACCAATATACTCCAAACTCTAGGTATGGATCTTACAGATGATAGTTTAAAAGGAACTCCAAAGCGAGTTGCAAAAATGTTTGTAAATGAAATATTTTCTGGTTTAAACCCTGACAATATGCCTAATCCATCAACGTTTGAAAATAAGTATAAGTACAATGAAATGCTTGTTGAAAAAAATATAACTCTCTATTCCTCTTGTGAACATCATTTGTTGCCAATTGTAGGCAGAGCCCATGTAGCATATATTTCTAACGGAACTGTAATTGGGCTTTCTAAAATGAATAGAATTGTTGATTATTATGCCAAAAGACCGCAAGTGCAAGAAAGACTCACAATTCAAGTTGTGAAAGCATTACAGGACGCACTTAATACTGATGACGTAGCTTGTGTTATTGATGCAAAACATTTATGTGTAAATATGCGTGGCATCAGAGATATTGAAAGCAGTACTGTAACAGCCGAATTTGGAGGTGCATTCAAAAAACCAAATGTGAAAAAAGAGTTTTTGGGTTATTTAAATCTGGATACTACATTCTAAAATATGGGAGAAGCAACTTCATCTCTACATATTTTCAATTCTTTAACTGGCAAAAAAGAACTTTTATTACCAATTACAGAAAATCATATAGGAATGTATGTTTGTGGACCAACTGTTTATAGTAATGTTCATTTAGGTAATTGCAGAACATTTATTTCCTTTGACTTAATATTTCGTTATTTAAAGCATATTGGATACAGTGTAAGATATGTTAGAAACATAACAGATGTTGGTCATCTTGAATTTGATGAAGACGATGGAGAAGATAGAATATCCAAAAAAGCAAGGCTAGATGGTATTGAACCAATGGAAGTTGTTCAACGCTACACAACAGACTTTCATAAAATTTTAGATGCCTTTAATACATTGCCACCTAGTATTGAACCTACAGCTACCGGGCATATAGTTGAACAAATTGAACATGTAAAAAAAATTATTGATCGTGGTTTTGCATATGAAATAAATGGTTCAGTCTACTTTGATGTGATTAAGTTCAATAATTCTACACACCGCTATGGGGTATTGAGCGGACGTAAACTTGAAGATATGATTCATAATACAAGGAAATTGAGTTCTCAAAGCGAAAAAAAATCACCTCAAGATTTTGCCCTTTGGAAAAAAGCTGAACCAAAACACATAATGCGTTGGACCTCTCCATGGGGTGATGGTTTCCCTGGTTGGCATTTAGAATGTACAACTATGAGTAGTAAATATCTTGGCGAACAATTTGATATTCATGGTGGTGGAATTGACTTAAAGTTTCCACACCATGAGTGTGAAATTGCTCAAGCAAAAGCTTTGTATGATAAAAGCCCTGTTAAAACTTGGATACACACTAACATGTTGACACTTAATGGCAGGAAAATGGCTAAATCAACTGGAAATAATATTTTACCAAGTGAGCTTTTTGATGGGTCGAACGAATTGTTATCAAAACCTTTTTCTGCTGATGTTGTTAAGTTTTTTATGCTTCAAGCACATTACAGAAGTGTATTGGATTTAAGTAATGATGCTTTAGAAGCTGCTGAAAAAGGGTACAACCGCCTCCTTAATGGTATTAAAATGATAGCGAAATTACCAAAAAGTAATGAAAGTAGTGTAGATATAAACGCAGCTATACAAACTTTTTATGATGCTATGAACGACGATTTTAACAGTCCTGTATTAATTGCCGAATTATTCGAAACAGTCAAGCTCATTCATCGTGTTAATCATGGTGAAGAAAAATTAACAGCTAAAGATATAGACACATTACATAAATCCATTGACGGATTTATTTATGACGTTTTGGGACTAACACTAGACGCTTCTTTAAATGAAGACAATGCTTTGCTGGACAAAGCTTTAGATGTGCTTATTGAATTGCGAAATGAAGCCAGAGCTTCCAAAGATTTTACAACTTCAGATCGTATTCGCGATTCTCTGTTCAAAAAAGGCATTCAACTTAAAGATGGTAAAGACGGCACCGGCTATATCTTGATGTCATGAAAAAGGTTCTCATTTTTCCTTTTTTGCTTCTCATCAGAATATATCAAACCATTTTATCTCCGCTATTTCCTTCTAGTTGTCGTTTTAACCCCACTTGTTCTCAATATGGCATTGAGGCTTTAAAGAAATACGGAATATGGAAAGGAACAATCCTGACAATCAAACGCATCAGCAAATGCCATCCTTGGGGCGGTCAAGGACACGACCCCGTTCCCGATTAGGACAATATTTACATTATATTTAACCAAAATAAAATCTCATGTTAATACTTAAATTTTTGTGGGCACCTGATCCAAAAGCTATAAGTCTTGGTGGCATAAGCATTTACTATTACAGCCTCATGTTTGTTATTGCATTTGCAAGTGGTTTATACCTGATGAAATACATTTATAAAAAAGAAGGTGTTTCGTTGTCACATATAGATCCATTATTACTTTATATGGTTATAGGAACGTTGATAGGCGCACGTCTTGGAGAGGTATTTTTCTACAATTGGGATTATTTTCAAAACAACTTATTAGAAATCATTTTACCATTTAAAATTTCTGAGGAAGAATGGAAGTTTGTAGGTTTTAGAGGCCTTGCAAGTCATGGCGCAGCAATTGGTATTACAACAGCCCTTTATTTATATGTGCGAAAATTTAAATACGCCTCACTATTATGGCTATTAGATCGCATTGCAATTACTGTTGCTTTGGGAGGTATATTTATTCGAATAGGTAACTTTTTTAACTCTGAGATTGTTGGAAAGTATACGGGTAGTAACTTTGGAGTTGTCTTCAAAAACAATGGTGAAACACTTCCCAGACACCCTGTTCAATTGTATGAATCGCTAGGTTATTTTATCGTGTTTATTATCCTCTTTATGGTTTATAAAAACACTCAAAAAAGCAAACAAGAAGGTTTTTTATTAGGTCTATTCTTTGCGCTGCTCTTTGGCGTACGCTTTTTAGCTGAATTTGTAAAAGAAAGTCAGGGTGGCTTCGGAGAACAGCTTGGCTATTTATCCACAGGCCAATGGCTTAGTATTCCGCTAATCCTTTTGGGATTAGGACTGGTTTTATTTTCCTCTAGAAAAATACGGTAATTAAGTTTACCTTTTATCGCGCGAAGTATCAAACATCACAGGTGTTGCAATAAACAGCGAGGAATACGTTCCAACTAGTACTCCAACAATGAGCGCAAACATAAATCCNCGAATCGCCTCNCCACCAAAAATAAATATGGCCAACAACACTACTAGCGTTGTTAAGGAGGTATTAATGGTTCTACTCAATGTGCTGTTGAGTGCGCTATTTACTGTTTTGTGGGTCTCCCACGAAGTGTGCAGACGCTTAAACTCGCGAATACGGTCAAACACCACAACAGTGTCATTAAGAGAATATCCAATTACCGTAAGCACCGCAGCGATAAAAGCTTGATTAATCTCCATACTAAAAGGCATAAAGGTGTAGGTAATTGAGAATACTCCCAATACAATTAGTACGTCGTGGAAAACCGCTGCAACAGCTCCTAAGGAGTATTGCCATTTTCGAAAGCGGAGTAAAATATACAAGAACACTACTATCAATGAACCGAATACAGCCAAAAACGAATTCTTCTTGATATCATCGGCGATGGTTGGCCCAACTTTAATAGATGACATAATACCCACTTGCTTGTCTTCAGCACCATTTACAAAATCGTCATAATTAAGTTTCTCTGGCAGGAAAGACGAAAGACCACTAAATAAAGCTTGTTGAATTTCATCATCAACTTGAGTTCCTTCTACATCAACTTTGTAGTTGGTTGTAATTTTTAATTGGTTGTCCTCACCAAAGGTTTTGGCTTCGGCACTTCCGAGAAGCTTAACCAACTGTGATTGAGCATCTGTTGGATTAACCGCTTGTTCGAAACGAACTGTATACGAGCGCCCACCTACAAAATCAACCCCTTGGTTAAGCCCTTGCGTAAACAAAGAGGCTATACCAGCAGCGATAAGTAAACCTGAAATAACATAAGCAAAGCCACGTTTGATGAGGAATTTAATGTCTAGGTTTCGAAATAAGTTTTTGGTTGCGCCAGTAGAAAATGGTAATGCCTTTCCATTGGCCAAACGTCCATCGACAAGTAATCGTGTCACAAAAATGGCAGTTGATAGGGAAGTAGCAATACCGATAAGCAGTGTAGTAGCAAAACCTTTAATAGGACCTGTTCCAAAAACAAACAAAATAAATGCAGTTAAGCCGGTAGTAATGTTGGCATCTAAAATAGAAGACAAAGCATTTCGAAATCCGTCAGATACAGCTTGCTTCTGTCCTTTGCCTTTTATTAATTCTTCACGAATACGTTCAAAAATAAGTACGTTCGCATCTACGGACATGCCAATGGTAAGTACAATACCTGCAATACCAGGAAGTGTAAGTACAGCACCCAGTCCAGCTAGAATGCCGAAGATTAGAATGATGTTTAAACTCAAGGCAATGTCAGCGAAAAGACNAGCACGTCCGTAATAGAAAATCATCCATGCAAGTACGAGCAACANNGCAATNACNAATGANTTAACNCCACTTTCAANNGCCTCTTGNCCAAGNGATGGNCCCACNATTTCAGATTGAATAATTTCAGCAGCAGCNGGNAGCTTACCNGCTCTNANNACGTTNGCNAANTCAATGGCTTCATTTAGAGAGAATTGNCCTGATATCTCNGANCGNCCACCTGAAATAGCNCCTTTNGANACNCCAGGAGCAGAATAGACNACATCGTCNANNACAATGGCAATATTACTCTTNTCNNNATANGCTTTACCNGTCATTTCTTCCCANATACGNGCACCCTTNCCATTCATTTGCATGGAAACGGCAGCANCNCCCAATTGGTCATANGTTTGNGCAGCATCNACAATAACNCTTCCNCTTAAAGGNGGTTCGTTNGNNCGGTTTGCCTTNATNACATANANATCAACNAAATNNGTTTTTNNATCTGGTATNCCCCANAAAAACTTNGTGTAACGCAAGATCTGNAGGNAACAANGCACGTACGTCAGNTCGGTTTAAATNTGANTCAANTNTNGGNTGNTCTTTNANNTCAACNTGAATNANNACAGGACCACCAGNATAACCAGNNCCTTTAACGTAGTCATAAATNGGGTTTACNANGNNTGTAATNGAATCTTGNGCAGCAGCNACATCAGAAAGNAAATCATCNATTTCTGAAACNTCTGTTTCGGATTCTTCTTTTTTAGCCTGCAATACTGTTTTAAGCAATTCGTTTGCTTGCCCAAGGAAAGTGCCAAACAACTGGTTGGAGGTAGTTTCCCAAAATTCAAGCTGAGCAGTACTTTGCAAAAGATTTTTTACACGTTCAACGTCTCTAGCACCGGGCAATTCGACCAAAATACGTCCTGAAGTACCCAAGCGTTGGATATTAGGTTGGGTAACCCCAAATTTATCAATACGCTTACGCAATACCTCAAATGCAGAAACAATTGAAGCATCAATTTTTCTACGAATAACCGGCTTAACCTCATCATCTGTCATGTTAAAGTTGATATCTTCGCTTAAGGTACGGTTGCCAAAAATGTCAGGATTTGATAGGTTTTCATCTCCTTTTAATTCTTCNAAAGCCAAGAAAAAACTCTCTACATAGGTATCATCTGACGATTTCTGTAGCAAGTCAGCCCTTGCAAGAGACTGATTAAACAGTGGATTTCGGCTGTTTTCACCCAAGCCTTTTAAGATATCTTTTACGGAAACTTGTAGGATTACGTTAATACCACCCTTAAGATCTAATCCTTTGTTTAGCTCTCTATCTTTTGCTGCAGCATAGTTGAAAACGCCAAATACCCTTTGCTCTGCAATAGAATCGAGATAGTTGCGCTTAGCAATATCTACTAGGGTGTAATAGTCCGCGTCATCTNTGTCGACGGAAGCTTGAGCATATGTGTCAGCATCTGATTCAACTTTTGACGTCACAAAAGTGAATGATAGTTGATAGAGGCTAACAAGGCCAAACAAAACGGTGAAAAATTTGATAAGTCCGTTATTCTGCATGATAAAGTTTTTTGTATCGTAATTGAGACGAGCAAATATAGCGTATCCTCCCTGATTAACAAATTGCTAAAATTAGCTTTATAATTTTACGATAGTATGCCGTCCAAAGCCGTATTCATATTACGTACCGCAGCAGCACTTTTATCAAAAGCAGATTGCTCCTCAACAGTTAAATTTAAATTTACAATAGATTCTAAACCTATACGTCCAATAACACAGGGAACCCCAATGCAAATGTTTTTTTGATTATACTCACCCTCCAAAAATACAGAACATGGTATAATGCGCTTTTGATCATTGAGGATACTGTCAACCAAATAAGCCACAGATGCACCTGGCGCATACCATGCAGATGTTCCCAGTAGCTTGGTTAATGTCGCACCACCAACCATGGTATCTGCAGCAACTTGATTTAGTACGTCCGCTTCAAGTATTGTTGAAACAGGAATGCCGTTATACGAAGCAAATCGTGTCAATGGAATCATTGTGGTGTCTCCGTGTCCACCAATTACCATCCCATGAATATCGTTGGCTGGCTTATCTAGGGCTTGAGACAAATAGGTTTTGAATCTTGAACTATCCAAAGCGCCGCCCATACCAATGATGCGGTTTTTTGGTAATCCAGTTTTCTTTAAAGTTAAATAGGTCATAGTATCCATCGGATTGGAAACAACTACGATAATGGCGTCTGGTGAATGTACTAAGATATTATCAGCAACAGACTGAACAATGCCAGCGTTAATACCAATTAATTCTTCACGTGTCATACCAGGTTTTCGTGGAATACCAGAAGTAATTACAACAACATTACTATTTGTGGTTTTGGTGTAATCATTGGTTGTTCCTACAATCTTTGTATTAAACCCAAGGGTGGTGGCGGTTTGCATCATGTCAAGTGCTTTACCCTCAGCAAATCCTTCCTTAATATCTAGCAGTACTACTTCGCTTGCAATATGTTTTGTAGCAATAGCATCTGCACAAGTAGCGCCAACGTTTCCGGCGCCAACTATGGTAACTTTCATGCGTTTGTTATTTTGGTTTTGTAAAAGTAAGGCTTGAGCATAAATACTAAAAGCTTATGCATCGATATTAGCATATATTGCATTCTTTTCAATAAATTCACGTCGAGGTGGAACTTCGTCGCCCATGAGCATTGAAAAAACACGGTCAGCTTCGCCTCCGTTGTCTATTGTTACTTGGCGTAATGTTCTAAATTCTGGGTTCATGGTTGTATCCCAAAGTTGTTCTGCATTCATTTCACCCAATCCTTTGTAACGCTGTACAGAAGAACCTTGACCAAAATCTTGCATCAAACGGTCACGTTGATCATCATCCCAAGCATATTGCTTCTTTTGACCTTTTTTGACCAAATAAAGAGGCGGTGTGGCAATATAGATGAAACCGTTTTCAATAAGCTCGCGCATGTAGCGGAAAAAGAATGTTAGTATAAGTGTTGAAATGTGACTACCATCGACATCGGCATCACACATAATAACCACTTTGTGATAGCGCAACTTTTCTAAATTCAATGCCTTAGAATCTTCTTCTGTTCCTATGGTTACTCCTAGGGCAGTATATATGTTTCGAATTTCTTCGTTTTCAAAAACCTTGTGTTGCATGGCTTTTTCTACGTTCAATATTTTACCTCTAAGTGGAAGTATAGCTTGAAAGTTTCGGTCACGTCCTTGCTTGGCAGTACCACCCGCTGAGTCACCCTCAACAAGGAATACCTCACAAAGATTTGGGTCTTGTTCAGAACAATCAGATAATTTCCCAGGCAAACCACCTCCGCTCATCACGGTTTTGCGTTGTACCATTTCTCGCGCCTTACGCGCAGCGTGACGTGCTTGAGCAGCTAAAATCACTTTTTGAACTATAGATTTGGCATCATTGGGATGCTCCTCCAAATAATTTTCTAGCATTTCAGAAACAGACTGTGAAACGGCTGCACTTACTTCTCTATTACCCAATTTGGTTTTGGTCTGCCCTTCAAATTGTGGCTCTGCTACCTTTACAGAAATGATAGCGGTCAACCCCTCTCGAAAGTCATCTCCTGATATTTCAAATTTAAGCTTATCCAACATACCAGAAGCGTCGGCATATTTCTTTAACGTGGTTGTAAGACCTCGTCTAAATCCTGAAAGATGAGTACCACCCTCATGAGTGTTGATGTTATTTACATAAGAATGTAGGTTTTCAGTAAACGAAACATTATAAATCATAGCAACTTCTACAGGTATATCGTTTTTCTCACCCTCCATTGAAATTACGTCACTGGTAATGGGTTCTCTATTAGCGTCTAGAAAACGTATAAATTCCTTTAATCCTTCTTCTGAATAGAATAGCTCTGAAAAAAAATCGCCTTTTTCGTCTTTTTGACGTTGGTCGGTCAACTGTATTTTTATTCCTTTATTTAAATAGGCAAGCTCACGCATACGGCTTGCGAGTGTGTCGTAGTTGTATTCGCGTGTTTGAGCAAAAATCGTTGGGTCTGGCGAAAAGGTTACCAATGTTCCAGTCTTGTCTGTAGCGCCCACCTGCTTTACAGGGTACTGTGCCTTACCTTTTGAATATTCTTGCTCCCATTCTTTGCCATCGCGGTATACGGTAGCTTTAAGCATTTCTGAAAGCGCATTCACACAAGACACTCCTACCCCGTGTAAACCTCCCGAAACTTTATAGGAATCTTTGTCGAATTTTCCTCCAGCACCAATTTTGGTCATTACAACCTCAAGTGCAGAAACACCTTCTTTTTTGTGCATCCCCACGGGAATGCCACGTCCGTTATCTTCAACAGTTATAGAGTTGTCCTCGTTTATCTGGACGGAAATTAAATCACAATGACCGGCCAAAGCCTCATCAATGGAGTTATCAACGACTTCATAAACAAGGTGGTGTAGTCCGCGTAAGCCTACATCTCCAATGTACATGGATGGGCGCATACGTACGTGCTCCATGCCTTCTAATGCCTGTATACTGTCTGCTGAATAATTCTGGTTAGATTGATCACTCATATGATTAAATTATGAATAAAAGCTATTCTAACAAATTTACGGGAAAAGCCCCACTTTAATGCTAAATGTGCGGCTTTTCGTTAGTCAAGTTATCAACACAATCTGTATAAAAATTAATCGTAAGCATCCATATGTATGCTTGCTATGGCACGTCCAGAAGGTTCGTTTATATTTTGGAAAGATGCATCCCATGCCAATGCGGTTGGTGTACTGCATGCTATTGAAGGAACGGAGGGTACTGTAAGCGCTGCTGCCCGTGATGGGAAATGGTCTTCAAAAATGCAACGGTAGAAATATTCTTCCTTAGTTCTTGGTGGTTGCACTGAAAAACGATGGTTCACCTGCTCCATTTGCACATCTGTTACAGATGATTCTACCAATTCTTTGAGGGAATCTATCCAGTTGTAGCCTACGCCGTCGCTAAACTGTTCTTTTTGGCGCCAAGCAACAGACTGGGGTAATTCATCTTCAAACGCTTTACGAAGTATCCATTTTTCCATGCGGTCGGGTGTAATCATCTTGTCCTTTGGATTGATGCGCATGGCAACATCCATAAATTCTTTATCCAAAAATGGAACACGGCCTTCAATACCCCATGCTGCCAGCGATTTATTGGCTCTTAAACAATCGTATTGATAGAGTTTTTCCAGCTTCCTAACGGTTTCTTTATGGAACTCTTCTGGGCTGGGTGCTTTGTGGAAATACAAATAACCACCAAACACCTCATCTGCCCCCTCACCAGAAAGCACCATTTTAATGCCCATAGATTTGATTACACGTGCCAGTAAGTACATTGGTGTTGAAGCACGAACTGTAGTAATATCGTAAGTCTCCAAATGGTAGATAACATCTCGTATAGCATCTAAACCTTCTTGTACAGTAAAATTGACTTCATGGTGAATCGTACCAATGCGATCTGCAACGACTTTTGCGGCTGCCAAATCAGGAGAGCCCTCTAAACCAATAGAAAAAGAATGAAGTTGTGGCCACCAAGCTTCTTGTTTGTCATCTGCCTCCACACGGTTCTTTGCAAATTTTTTAGCCAATGCTGAAGTAATGGATGAATCCAAACCTCCTGAAAGCAAAACACCATAAGGCACATCACTCATAAGCTGACGGTGAACCGCATCTTCAAGTGCCTTGCCCAAGTCTTCAATACTGGTCGGGTTGTCTTTAACAGCTTCGTAGTCTTCCCAGTCTCGTGAATACCATTTTTGAGGAGCATCGTCTTTTAATGTCATGTAGTGTCCTGGAGGAAAAATTTCAATAGTGTGACACACACCTTCTAAAGCTTTTAGTTCTGAGGCCACATAACGTGTTCCTGCCTGATCAAAACCATAATATAGTGGAATAATTCCCATGTGGTCTCTGGCAATTAAAAAATCTTTGTTTGCAGAGTCGTAGAGTGCAAAACCAAAAATACCATTCAAATCATCAATAAAGTCTATGCCTTTTTGCAGGTATAAAGCCAATATAACTTCACAGTCAGACCCTGTTTGATAAGCATATTTAGGGGTGGTATCACGAAGCTCACGGTGATTGTATATCTCACCATTTGCCGCAAGAACAAGTTTTTTGTCTGGGCTATACAAGGGTTGTTTTCCAGAAGCTGGATCGACGATGGCTAAGCGCTCATGCGCAAATATGGCATTATTATCAGCATAGATACCACTCCAATCTGGTCCGCGATGGCGAATTTTTTTGGACATCTCAAGCAATTGCGGTCGAAGTTCTTCTGTTGGTTGCTTTACATCTAAAGCACATACAATTCCACACATAGTTTTAATTTATAGGCAAATTTGTCAAATTTATTTATATTATTAACTATAATTTAATTATTTGGTTTAATTTTTAAATATTATTATTGATATTATGTGAAATATAAAAATAATTAAATAAATAAATGTCTGTTCTTGTTTAAAATCTTCTAAAAAACATGCTTACTTTTAACGTTACATGGGAACACCTATCATTTCAATACAAAACGCAGCAATTGAGCAGAACAAAAATGTAGTTCTTGATAATGTATCACTAGATATTGATGCTGGGGCGTTTGTTTATTTTATTGGAAGAACAGGAAGTGGGAAAAGTAGTTTGATACGAACACTTTACGCTGCGCTTCCGCTGAAATCTGGAGAAATTAGCATTTGTAACACGACATTGGCAAAACTTAAAAGTCGCCATGTACACAAATTAAGACGTTCGTTGGGTATTGTTTTTCAAGACTTTAAACTACTTCCTGACCGCAATGTGTATCAAAACTTGGAGTTTGTATTACGTGCAACGGGCTGGAAGAACAAGGCTGAACGCCATGAGCGTATCAACGAAGTATTGACACTGGTAAATTTAGAAGGAAAAGAGAAGAAATTTCCACAAACGTTGTCAGGTGGTGAGCAACAGCGGCTTTCTATAAGTCGTGCTTTACTTAATTATCCAAAAGTATTGCTAGCCGACGAACCTACGGGAAACCTAGACCCCATTACTAGGGAAGAAATAATTAATGTACTTCAAAATGTAAACAAACAAGGGACCACAATACTTATGGCCACACATGATTTTGGAATCATTCAAAAATATCCTGGGAAGACCTTTAAGTGTGAAAAGGGTATGGTTACCGAAGTTGTTTTAAAAAACGGGTAAATTGATATCTATTTGCATACCAACATATAACAACGACTGTACAAGGCTATTAGAAGCCTTGAAAAAAGAACTTGTTCAATTAAATAATAAAATTGAGGTATTGGTTGCAGATGATGGATCTACTATGCATCATAAAAAAAATAAAAAAAAATCTAACGATTTTGGATTTCGTTATATAAAAATGAAAGAGAATTTTGGGCGTGTTTTAACACGAATACGACTTGCGAAACAAAGTCGAAACTCGTTTATATTATTTATTGATTCTGATATGACTCCTGCAAATCCACATTTTATCAAAAATTATTTAGATAATATTGCTGCGCATCCAAATGTTCAAGCTTTTTTTGGAGGATATAGCTATGAAAACACAATTGTTAACAAAAATCTTAGATATATTTACGGCAAAAATCGCGAACAAAAAAAAGCTAATTATCGAAGTAAAATTCCTTATAAACTTATTTTTTCTGGAAATATGTTAATATCCAAAAAGTTGTTTGTGAAATCATCAAAAATTTTTGATGATGTTTACGGACTTGATTTACTACTTGGTTCTTCTCTAAAAAAATCAAATATTCCTATTCTTCACATAGACAATGAAACAAATCACCACGGTATTGATGATAATAATTTATTTTTATCAAAAACAAAAAGTAGCTCGGCATCGCTTCGAAATTACTACGAAGCCAATATTATTGGAGCGGATCAAAACAATTTAATCTATGTCTTTGAAAAGTTAAAAAAGTATCGGCTTCATTTCATTTTTTGTAACTCGTTTTTACCAATTGGAAAGTGTTTGCATTATATCTTAAAACTATATGGAAAGCCCTTAATACTTTTTGATTGGTACCGTTTATATTATTTTTCCAATCCCAAAAAATCATGAATCCCTTATTTTCTGTTATTGTACCACTGTACAACAAACAGGCATATATTGTAGAAACAATAAAGAGTATAATAAATCAGTCTTGTCAAGATTTTGAACTTATTGTTGTGGACGACTGTTCAACAGATGACAGTTTAAGCCTAGTCAAATCTTTACAAATTCCAAATATTCAGATTATTAGTCACAAGACAAATAAAGGACTATCCGCTACAAGAAATACAGGTTCTCGTCAAGCTAAGGGCAGGTTAATTACCATGATCGATGCGGATGATAGTTGGCGTTATGATTTTTTGAGTTCTATTTCAGAGATGGTAGTAGATTTTCCAAAAGCTTCAATATTCGGTACTGGGTTTAACGAAATATACTCAAATGGCAAAAAAATATGGGCAAAACCTAAGTTACCATTGTATAAAGAAAATGCTCGCTTCATAGTTAATGATTTTTTTGAAAACAGCTTAGGAATGCCACTGTATTGCATGAGTAGTGTCGCCTATAAACGAAACGTCATTGAAGAGGTTGGAGGTTTTAATGAAGACATAATGTACAGTGAGGATATAGATTTTTATATAAAAATAAATCTGAACTATAAATCTGCTTACTATCATGCGCCTTTATCCAATGTTCGAGTAGGAGGACCTGAACAAATGACCGTTGTAAAACTCACTCACCAATATCTGCCAGATTTAGACAAGTATGAATCTGAAAATTCTAAAAATACAAGCCTTAGCAAGTACCTGAATTTCAAACGTTATATGTATGCCATGAGATACAGGCAAAGTGGTGAGCACAATCATTTTTGTAGATTACGCAAATCGACACGAAAACAAATGCTCACGTTTCGCCAAATAATATTACTCTACATTCCAAAACCTATTTATGACTTGATGCGTTTCGTAAAAAAACAGATGTTAATCTTAGGGATTCGAATTACTTCTTTTGACTAGCTTTCATCAAGAGTTGGTGACTGAAAATTATTGGTTAAATTTCAAATCATAATTTATTGAGTCTAAAATAATTCGAGGAGATAATTCAAAGTTCTTATTAAATAGACTTTTTGAATAGTCAACAGCTTTGGACTGAACGCCGCATAAATCTGCAATGGCATGTGACAAATACTCAAGAGAGAATTTAATGTTTATGTCTTGCTCAATATTATGCGATTTTTGAAATGATTTTGATTGCCACAAGACAAAGGGAACCTCAAACATATTTTTGGTAATATTTTGATCAATGCTATGGCCAGCATAATCAATTTCATCAAATACTTCCTCACCATGATCTGAAAAATAAAGCACAAAACTTTTTTGGTCACGTGCTTTCGTAATATTGATGATTTCACGAACTATATGGTCATTGTATAGAACAGCATTATCATAATGATCAACTTTAGGGTCTTTTGAAAGTTTTAGATCAGGATCAAATTTTTTAAAATTTTTAGGATATCGCATATAATAAGCAGCGTGAGTTCCAAGTAAATGAACAAAAATTACTTTTGGACCTTCTTTTTTTAAAAATTTTTTAAAATGAGTAAGCAAAACATCATCATGAGGTGCCTTATAGAACCATGTTTCTGAGGATGTGAACTTGGTTCTATGGGCGGTCATTCCAATTTTAGTTACCAATGTTTCATAAAGTCCAATAGGGGCTTGGTTTGAAAGCCAAAAACTATCAAAATTTGCAGCATTCAAAAGCTGAATAATATTTCCTCCTTTAATTTTATCTGATAATCGCAATGCTCTTGTCAAAGAGGCAATGGTATACGAATGACTACTAATGACGTCTTTATAAATGTTTAAATCGTCTTTAATAGCCGTCAGCTTTGGATTAGTTTCTCGAACATATCCATAAATTTGCATATGGTTTCGAGTTGTTGATTCACCGATTACAAAAACATAAAGTTCGTCACCAGAAAGATTAGCAGAAACATCTGTAAAACTTCCATATTTATTTGACTTTTGTTCATTTAACTCAACAGATGTAGCCCAATATTCTATGATACCCATAGATAGAGAGTAGGGTAAATTATGATGATAAAGCAAAGGATGACGCAACCCAATTATTGCCCCTAAAACTCCTAGGTAATATAGCCACTTAAAATTAAAATCACTACTACGTTTTGCTTCGTAGCGGATGATAAAAATTCCTGACGTGAAAATCAAAAATATATAAAAGAGCACATCAAATGAAAAGTAATCTAGAGCAAATTCAAATGTCTCAGACAAATTGGTTTCCACAGCAATAAATATAGCAGATGGAGAAAAAACTGCACCTAAAATCAAAAAATATGTTCCTTCAAGAACTGCTATAAAAAGTATAAAAATACAGGTTAAAGTCTGAAAAAATGGCCATAGTCTTAGTGGAAAAATTAATCTACAAAAAGAAAGTAATCCAATTGCTAAAATCAGATTCTCTAGGGCATTGTATAAACGATATTTTTCATAACCACTCAAAAACAGCTCTAAAAAATAGGCAACAGTTAAAAACCCTACAATAAAAAAATATAATCTAAACGTAGACAAAAAGCGTTGCATTATCAGAAAGTTTGGATTTGTTTTGAAATCACTCCACAAATTTAAGCATTTACACTATCGTTAGTGTAGAAAAGTATTTTTCTAAGCCAAAAAACAGTAATTATAAAATAAATGAAATAGGAAATAAAATGAGCCCTTACAGCTCCGATTAGTCCGTAAGTGTCAACAAATACTGTTGTGAGTATAAGCAATAAAACAAAAAGTAGTGCATCAATAATTATGTATGGGGCCGTCATTCGACGTGCATGAAAATAAATAGAAAATATTAATGTCAATGCACGGAAAAAATCTCCTAATAATTGCCAGCCAAAAAGTGTTTCAGTGGAAGAAAACTCAGATGATAATAAAATAAGTATTGCGTACTTACGAAATAGATATAGCAGAATCAAAAACAGCCCAAATAAGGGCATAATTTTTTTTATATATTCTATTACTTGTGATCGATAAAACAAATTATCAGTTTGTGCTGTAATCTTGGGAAGCACATACATTAACATTACTGAGTTAAGTAAAATGAAATAGAAATAGGAAAATTGGTTTACAGCTTCCCAGTATCCGA
Organism: Flavobacteriaceae bacterium; assembly: GCA_002698745.1. Lineage (GTDB taxonomy): Bacteria > Bacteroidota > Bacteroidia > Flavobacteriales > Flavobacteriaceae > UBA7446. The sequence continues at coordinate 4,055 of PAAD01000059.1, read as the reverse complement.
CAACATCCATTCCCAAAACACTTGAAATATGATTACGTATTAATATGAAAAGTAAAGGAAATGCGATTCCTGAGAAAAGCGTCATTAAAGCGTAATGGAACAGATTTTTTGCAGTTGATCCATACCATGCAATTTTGAAATTTGGTATATCAAATTTTAAAAAAATAACACTTATAATAAAATAAAAAACAGGAACGCATGCAACCGAGAATAAGGCACCCGTAAGACCAAATTTAAATGTTGATATGCCTACAAATATAAAATTGCAAAATATCATGATTAATTCTACCCACACTACTTTTTTATAATTATCTAAACCCTGGAGAATTGAAAAATAAAGAATATGAAAACCTTGAAAGGGAACTACAATAGCTAAGATTTGGAAAAGCCAAGCATAATTATCGTCTCGTAAAATAACATTAGATAAATTGTCAGAAAGAAAAAAAATAACAACTCCAACTAATAAGGCTATGAAACCATAAATAATATGAGCGGTACCAAGTAACTTTTGAAATGCTTTACGTTGGTCTCTAAACTCTGATGTAAACCTAATGATGCCTCGCTGCATCCCAAAGCTGGTAGAAGACATAAGAATTTGCATAACACTTTTCATGTTACCAAGCACAGCTATTCCAGAGGGACCTAAAATTAAAGCAAATAGCTTTGTCAACACAAAGCCAGCGAAAAACTTAATTGTTATAGAAACAAGCGAAAAAGAAAATACTTTATACAAATCTATAAATCAACAAAATAGTAATCAACGGAGTTAGGCCATAAATATAATTAACTAAGATAACGTAAACTTAATAAAATAATTATCCAAGTTGTTTTCCAATGCGCTTGCGTTCGTTTTCATCAAGGTAAATTTTACGCAAGCGTAGTGAATTTGGTGTTACCTCTACATACTCATCCTTTTGGATATATTCCAGTGCTTCTTCAAGGCTAAAAGTGATGGGCGGGGCCAGTTTAACTTTGTCATCAGAGCCTGATGCACGAACGTTTGAGAGCTTTTTAGTTTTAGTAACATTTACCACTAAGTCATCTGCACGAGAATTTTCACCAATTACTTGACCTGTATAAATCTCATATCCAGGCGGTATAAAAAACTTACCTCTGTCTTGGAGTTTGTTCAATGAATATGGAATTGCTGTTCCTTTTTCCATAGAAATGAGTGATCCGTTGATTCTTCCTGGAATCTCTCCTTTATATGGTTCATAATTAATAAATCTATGGTTCATGATGGCTTGACCAGCAGTAGCCGTCAACAATTGATTTCTAAGGCCAATAATACCTCTTGAGGGAATCTTAAATGAACACATCATACGCCCACCTTTTGGCTCCATGGCGGTCATTTCGCCTTTACGAATGGTTACTATTTCTACTGCTTTTCCCGAAACTTCTTCTGGAAGATCAATCGACAACTCTTCTATAGGTTCACATTTTTTACCGTCTATTTCTTTAATTATCACCTGTGGTTGACCAATTTGCAATTCATAGCCTTCTCGGCGCATGGTTTCGATCAAAACAGATAAATGCAAAACACCACGCCCATAAACCATAAACTTATCAGCTGCATCTGTCTCTTCAAGCCGCATAGCTAGATTACGCTCCAACTCGCGCTCCAAACGATCCTTTATGTGTCGTGAGGTAACGAACTTGCCTTCTTTTCCAAAAAATGGTGAATCGTTGATGGTAAACAACATACTCATAGTAGGTTCATCAATGGCAATCGAAGGTAAAGCTTCTGGTGCTTCAGCATCAGCTATGGTATCACCAATTTCAAAATCTTCAAGTCCAACAACAGCGCATAAATCGCCTGCGGCTACTTCATCTACTTTTTTTCTAATCAATCCATCAAAAACCAATAATTCTTTAATTTTTAACTTAGCTCTAGACCCATTACGCTTAACAAGCGAAACAGAATACGATGCCTTTAGCACACCGCGGTGCAACCTACCAATTGCAATTCGACCAGTAAATGAAGAGTAATCAAGAGATGTTATTAGCATTTGGGTGTTCCCCTCCGAGACTTTAGGCGGAGGAATATGTGCAACAACAGTATCTAACAATGGGGCAACAGAATCTGTTTGGTTTTTCCAATCGTCAGACATCCAATTGTTTTTAGCAGATCCGTATAATACAGGAAAATCGAGTTGCCATTCTTCTGCTCCAAGTTCGAACATCAGATCAAAAACAGATTCGTATACTTCTTCCGGTGTACAATTTTCTTTATCCACCTTATTTACAACAACAATCGGCTTTAATTTAAGATTAATCGCCTTTTGCAATACAAAACGTGTTTGTGGCATAGGTCCTTCAAAAGCATCAACCAGCAATAGTACTCCGTCAGACATATTTAAAACCCGCTCTACCTCACCACCAAAATCAGCGTGACCAGGTGTGTCGATAATGTTGATTTTGGTGTCTTTGTATTGAACAGAAACATTTTTAGATAATATTGTGATACCTCGTTCTCTTTCCAAATCATTATTATCTAAAATAAGTTCTCCTTTGGTTTCGTTTTCACGAAATAATTGGCAATGATGAAGAATTTTATCTACCAATGTTGTTTTACCGTGATCAACGTGAGCGATAATGGCAATATTTCGAATATTTTGCATAGCTTTTTTTGGCGGCACAAATGTACATTAATTTCAAATGTTGTTGTATGTACATTGCTTCTTTATAATTCCTATTTTTACAAGATGAAAACATTTACGGCACGCCAAGTACAATCCGATCAGTTTTTCCTAATCGCAGGACCTTGTGCTATAGAAGGAGAAGACATGGCATTACGTATTTCAGAACATGTAGTTGACGTTACAACTAAGCTGAATATTCCTCTTGTTTTTAAGGGGAGTTTTAAAAAAGCTAACAGAACTCGTATTGATAGTTTTACTGGAATTGGTGACATTAACGCACTTAAAATTCTACAAAAAGTAGGTAGAACTTTTGATGTACCAACCATTACTGATATCCACGAAGTTTTAGATGCTGAAAAAGCAGCTCAATATGTAGATGTACTTCAAATTCCTGCTTTTTTGGTTAGGCAAACAGATTTGGTTATTGCTGCTGCAAATACAGGCAAATACGTAAATTTAAAGAAGGGACAATTTATGAGCCCAGAAAGTATGGAACATGCTGTTTCTAAGGTAACTGATACAGGAAACAAAAACGTATGGATAACAGACAGAGGCACCATGTTTGGATACCAAGATATGGTAGTTGACTTTAGGGGAATTCCTATCATGAAGTCCATGGCACCTACTATACTAGATGTAACGCATTCTTTACAACAACCTAACCAATCAAGTGGTGTAGCAGGGGGGCGTCCAGAGCTTATTGAAACCATAGCACGGGCTGGTATTGCAGCTGGCGTTGATGGGCTGTTTATAGAAACACATCAAGATCCATTTAATGCCAAGAGTGATGGTGCAAATATGCTACCATTACATCATTTAGAAGCTTTACTCGAAAGATTAACCATTCTTCGGACTGCAGTAAATCAAATTTCTTAAAATAGTTTATATTTGACACCCATTTTTTGGGTTCTTTGAAAGCATGGGGTCGACTGGTTTTGACAGCGAGATTCATGACAGTGTAAGCAAGTCGAGCGCTGGACTACAGCTCGTTAATATCATAGTACCACCATTTTAAATGGCGAGAATAACTACGCTCTTGCAGCCTAATTGACTGAATTATAGTAAGTCACTGGCCCTAGTCCCGCAAGGCGGGAAGGCAAGATGTCTTTGGGAAGCCCTTGTTGACGGCATCCCGCCAAAAGGCACCATTAAAGTCAACATAGCATTTGCGGCGCTTCAACGCAAATGCAAAACCAAGAAGCTAAGGTAATTGTGGGCGGTTTTCGGTCAGCAATTATTCGAAAAATAAACGAAAACTACACTTGTAGAAAGCGTTGAATTGACTTGTTTGGACGAGGGTTCGATTCCCTCCGACTCCACCAGACGGGACAAACTCAATTTTTTTGAGATTTGTCCCTTTTTATTTTCATCTAACTCCTGGTCAATCATTAAGATATACCTCAACACATCGTT
>PAAD01000058.1 GCA_002698745.1 Flavobacteriaceae bacterium | reverse complement strand
TCAGACTTCAATGACGCTGTAGCATCTGCTACACGTTTAACTGCAGACAATCTTGGAACTGGTGCCAGAATACAGGATATTTCAAAGGTTTATAATTTTGAGGTTGACTATGATTTCGGGGATAAATTTGACTTTGGAAATGTAATGGTGGGAGGACAGTTTAAAAGTTTTGACCTCAATACAAGTGGAACTCTGTATACTGATGAAAATGCTCCAATTGAGTATAATCAATATGGTGCTTACGCGCAGTTGAAGACTGAACTATTTGATGATTTTATTTCCTTGACGACTTCCTTACGATATGATAAAGTTGAGGTAATGGATGTAGGAAATGTAACACCCAAATTAGCTTTATTGTTTAATTTATCTGAAAATAAAAATATTAGATTTTCTGCTCAGCAAGGATTTAGAAACCCGACAAACCAAGATATGTTTATAGGGTACAACACAGGTTCTGGTGTAATTCTGGGAGGAGTTCAATCTAATATTGATAGATTCAATAAAACTGTACTCTTAGAAAATGGAAGTCCATACACTTTTACTGGAAAATATGTAATTGATAATGCGGTTGAAGTTGAAGAAGATCCTGAAATTATTGGTAATTTAATAGCTGGAGCAGATGCTACTGCTGGGCTTGGAAATGTAAAAGCTGAGGTTGTAACATCTTATGAGTTAGGGTATAGATATAATTCACCAAAATTTACTCTTGACATTAGCGCATATGTAAGCCAATATGTTGATAAAATTGGGGGAAAATTTGTTACTGTACCGGTAGTGACATCTGCATTTCCTACTGCCGAAGCTGCTGTTTCAGCCGATAATTACTATGGTTTTCAAGTTGACTCCAATTTCGATAATGATTTTGATACTTCCGGGGTCAATATCGAGTCTACTTTTTCTCTGTCTAACAACCTTTCAGCAAATATTATTTATGAGTATAACAAAACATGGTATAATTTTAGAGCATCAGATGCATTTGTCCTATCGTGGAATACTCCGGAAACAAGATTAAAAGGAGGAATTTTATATACTAACGGAAATTTATTATTGTCAGCAAATGCAAGATATAACTCAGAATATTATTACCAATCCTCCTATGTCAGTGACACTATAGAGGCCAACACAGTCATTGATGCAAAAGTCTCATATAATATACCATCTTTAAAATCTGTTTTAGAGATTGGAGGAAATAATATTGGAGGAGACAATTATGTTTCTGTTCCCGGGGCAGGTCTTATCGGGACTATTTACTATGCAGGTCTTAGGTTCAATTTATAGACTGTAAAATTGACTTATTTAAAAGAGCCCAACTGGGCTCTTTTTTTTACAATAACATCACTCACCCTTTTAGATATTCTCCTATATTTGCCTTATAATTATTCATCAATAAAGGTTTCTTAAATCAAAAAATTTTGCATATGTCACAAATCACGGGTAAAGTATCACAAATAATTGGTCCTGTAGTAGATGTAACTTTCCCTGGTAAAGAAAATGTGCTACCCAGAATATACGATTCCCTTGAAATTTCTAAAGCAGATGGCACCCAATTGGTCCTTGAAGTACAATCTCACATAGGAGAAAATACGGTTAGAACAGTTTCCATGGATTCCACGGATGGTCTTAGTCGTGGTACTGAAGCAAATGCAACTGGAAATCCTATTCAAATGCCAAAAGGTGAAGAGGTTTACGGAAGACTCTTCAACGTTATTGGAGATGCAATTGATGGGTTGGGAAATTTACCTAAAGAAGGTGGCTTGCCCATTCACCGTCAAGCGCCCGCTTTTGAGGAGCTATCTACCTCAACTGAAGTACTTTTTACCGGGATCAAAGTGATTGACCTAATTGAGCCTTATGCAAAAGGAGGTAAGATAGGATTATTTGGTGGAGCTGGAGTAGGGAAAACTGTCCTCATTCAAGAATTGATTAACAACATTGCTAAGGGACACGGTGGTCTATCAGTATTTGCCGGAGTTGGAGAAAGAACAAGAGAAGGAAATGACCTCTTGCGAGAGATGCTAGAGTCAGGAATAATAAAATATGGGGATGACTTTTTGCACTCCATGGAAGAAGGTGGCTGGGATTTGACCAAGGTGGATAAAAAAGCCATGCTCGATTCTAAAGCCACATTTGTATTTGGACAGATGAATGAGCCTCCTGGAGCAAGAGCCAGAGTGGCACTTTCAGGCTTGACTATTGCTGAATATTTTAGGGATGGAGCTGGAGACGGACAAGGAAAAGACGTGCTTTTTTTCGTCGACAACATCTTCCGATTTACTCAAGCTGGTTCCGAGGTTTCCGCTCTATTGGGCCGTATGCCCTCAGCGGTTGGATACCAACCCACTCTTGCCACTGAGATGGGTGCCATGCAAGAAAGAATCACCTCAACTAAAAAAGGGTCCATCACCTCAGTTCAAGCCGTATATGTACCCGCGGATGACTTAACAGATCCCGCACCTGCAACAACATTTGCTCACTTGGACGCAACCACAGTATTGTCCCGTAAAATCGCTGAATTGGGAATTTATCCTGCCGTTGATCCATTGGATTCTACCTCTAGGATTCTTACCCCTGACATACTAGGTCAAGATCACTATAACTGCGCCCAAAGAGTTAAGGAGTTGTTACAGCGCTATAAAGAACTACAGGACATTATCGCTATCCTTGGAATGGAAGAACTTTCTGAAGAAGATAAATTGGCAGTATCCAGAGCAAGAAGGGTACAGCGTTTCCTTTCTCAGCCTTTCCACGTGGCAGAGCAGTTTACGGGAATACCTGGAGTCTTGGTAGATATCAAAGATACGATCAAAGGTTTCAACATGATCATGGACGGTGAGTTAGACCATCTTCCTGAAGCAGCCTTCAATCTAAAAGGCACCATAGAAGACGCTATTGAAGCTGGTGAAAAAATGTTAGCCGAAGTATAATGCACCTAGAAATTGTATCCCCTGAAGCTACCTTATTCAGTGGCGAAGTTGAATCCGTTATTGTTCCTGGGACCACTGGGTCATTTCAGATGCTCAACAATCACGCTCCTATCGTTTCCACACTCAAAGAGGGAACCGTAACCATTTTTGGAAAAATGGATTTGGACGATTCTGTACAAAACAAGTTCAAAAAGCAGGACGTCAACACAACATTGTTTCAAATCAGTTCTGGTACTGTTGAAATGAGAAACAATAAATTGATCCTGCTTGCGGATTAATTTACCCCAACAAACTCATATTGACCATGAAAAAAAATCAAACGGTAATCCTTATTTGCCTTGTTTTTTTTGTTCCTACCTTCTTCAGTGCGCAGAATAATTCCGATCTGGATACCCTTTCCACACAAAAGCTTAAGGAAATTATTCTTTCCTCTAACCGACTAGAGATACCTTTCACTCAAAACTCTAAAACCGTACAAGTTCTAACAGCTGATCAAATTCGTCAAAGTGGGGTAACTCATGTAGTCGATCTATTACAACAGGTGGCTGGGGTAGACGTCAAAAGAAGGGGAGCAGGTGCCACACAGGCTGATCTCAATATTCGTGGAGGTACTTTCGATCAGACCCTATTACTCATTGACGGTATCAAACTGGATGACGCCCAAACGGGACATCACATCCTGAACTTTCTTCCCCCTCCCCAAATGATCGAACGCATTGAAATTATCAAAGGACCCGCCGCTAGGGCATATGGTCAAAATGCTTTTACAGGCGCCATAAATGTAGTAATCAAAAAAGATACGCCTAAAACCCTAACTCTTGATTTGCAAAGTGGAAACTATGACCAAACAAATGGATCTATTTTTATTGGTAACACCACAGAAAAAAACTGTATTCTGGGATTCATTTCCAAAAACACCTCTGACGGTTACCGCCACAATACCGACTATGACCATATCCAATATTTTATAAAGTCAAGCCTTAATCGACACAAGACCCCCCTAGAGCTCATAGCGACCTATTCAGGGCGTGATTTTGGTGCCAATGGGTTCTATGCCTCTCCTTCGGCAGTAGATCAATATGAAGAGACACAGGCGAGCCTTATTTCCNTTTCACAAAGACATNCCAAAAANGCTTGGATNTTTAAACCNAAAGTCTATTGGCGNAGGGGACAGGACATGTATGAATACATCCGTGATAAACCTGAGATATACAGGAACCTCCACGTNACCAACAAACTAGGGGCTGCTTTTGACGTCTCNGCTGCTTCTCCTTGGGGTNTGACNGGTATGGGTGTTGATATTTCCCGTGTGAGTATTNGCAGTAANAATTTGGGCCAACGCANTCGAACCATGATGAATTTCTTTTTGGAACACCGTTTTTACNTTTTGGAAAAAANGGTGGACATTACCCCAGGTATTGCAGCCAACTATTTCTCCGACTTTGGAACACACAGCTTCCCNGGGATTGATCTGGGTTGGCAAATAAGCACNAAACTCCGTCTTTATGCNAATACTGGTAGGACCTTCCGTATCCCCACTTTCACCGACCTTTATTATTCGGACAGAACTACTTTGGGGAATGTAGACCTTAAGCCTGAGGAAGCCACCTCCAATGAAATAGGCATCCGTTTTTCCAGTCCCAAAGTTACCGCCTCAGTGGCATTGTTTAGTCGAAAAGCCAAAAACCTCATAGACTTTGTCAAAGACAGTAATGACGATTCTATCCCTTTTAAGGCAGAAAATATCCAGCAAGTCAATACTAGTGGAATTGATTTGGAGCTTATCCACCAAATTAAACTCAACAACCATACTCATCAGTTTAAAATCAGTTATTCTTATTTGGAAAATACGCTTGAGAAAAGTGCTTATAATTTCTCTCGATATTCCATCAACAACGATTTAAAAAACCATTTTATTGGAAGTTATTTCTTACCAATTAGAAAAAATCTCAATGGCAATTTTGTTTACAAATATGTAGAGAGAACCTCTGGAGATGAATACTCTGTGGTAGATGTATCAGCGCAATTGACATTGAGCCAGTTTCAAGTAAGTATGTATTTTAACAATATTTTCAATACCGAATATTGGGAGTCCAATCTGGTGCCCATGCCAAAAGGCAACGGTTTATTGGGTCTTCGCTATTCTTTTTGATGCTCAAGTCGTAGGATATTTTCCATGATCAATTCTGTTTCCCATCCGCGGTATTGCATCGCATTCCAGACCTTTTTCTTTTGCTCCGCCAAAGGTCTATCTTCATTGCTCTTCCAAAACTTCTCTGCCAGGGCTTGACCTGATTCCCAATAGTTAGTATCAGAAATTTCTTTCATTGCATTTTTGATATTCCAGTCCGAAATATTGCGCTTTTTTAGCTCTCTGAGCAGTTTTTTTTTACCCCATTTTTTGATTTTGAATTTTCCACGCACAAAGTGTTCTGCAAAACGTGTTTCATTTAGATAATTTTGTTCAATCAAATGTGAAATGATTCTATTCATTTGGTTTCCATAGATTCCAAGTTCCTTCAGTTTTTGTGTTACCTCTGTGTGGCATCGCTCCTGATAGGCACAATAGTGTTCTAACTTTTGTTGGATTACCTTAATAGGGATGAATTGCTCTACCATATCTATAATCAAAATTAACAAGTTTTTTGTTTAATTACTCCCTAACTCCAATTATACAAATCAATATTATTAGCAAAAAGAGACAAAAAACAAGTAGAGAAATATTAATCAGATTAACCAATGGTTTAATTAGTCCGAAAAAGAGAGATTCCTCAAGATTTATCAAAAGTAAAGCAAAAAAAAACCGCCTTGTTATCAAGGCGGTTTTAAGTTATCTGGTTCGGAGCAGTTTTCGGTTTTGATCCAAAAAACGGAACTCCAAATAAAAGTAAGCATCGCGGGGCACTATACGTACCCACTTTTTGTATTTAAAATACCAGCTTGCCCGGATGGATGGGAAACCGCTGGTTAAATAGGCAGCGACAAAAGGGTGCAGATGCAACTGCAACTGTTTATTTTTGTTGTGCCTGTTCTCGACGACTTTGTCGAGACCTGCGTTGATTTTGTCTATTAAAACAATTGGAGCTTCAACCTCACCATTTTTGTTGGGATTGGGTTCTCTTGTTTTAATACTCATCTCAGGGCGGACCCTTTGACGTGTGATTTGAATTAATCCAAATCGTGAAGGTGGCAGAATTTTATGTTTAGTTCTGTCACTTTCCATCTCTTTGCGGAGATGTTCGAATAATTTTTTTCGATTTTCGTTGGTATTTAGATCGATGAAATCTACTACTATAATACCTCCCATATCTCTCAACCTCAGTTGTCTAGCAACTTCACTGGCAGCAATCAAATTCACCTCCAAGGCAGTTTGCTCTTGGGACTTAGATTTATTCGAACGATTACCACTGTTTACGTCTATTACATGAAATGCCTCGGTATGTTCTATAACCAAGTATGCACCTTTCTGCATAGAAACTGTCGTGCCAAACACAGTTTTGATTTGTCTTTCAATTCCAAAATAATCGAAAATGGGTGAAGTTTTGTTTTTGAAATACTTGACAATGGACTCTTTGTTTGGGGCAATGGTTTTTAAATAGTCCTTTATCTCAATGTGCATTTCGGGGTCATCCACATGAATACCAGTAAAATCGTTATCGAAAATATCTCTTAAAATCGAAGAGGATCGATTGATCTCACTGAGAATTTTAGATGGATAACGGTCTATCTGAGAATATTTTTGACATAAATTTTTCCAACGTCCTAACAATTGTTGTAAATCGGCATCTAGCTCTTTGACCTTATGATCCTTGGCCACAGTTCTAATAATTACCCCAAAACCTTTGGGCTTTATACTTTTTACCAGTTTTTTCAACCGATTTTTCTCGGCATTACTTTCTATTTTTTGAGAAATAGAAATGCGATCTGAAAAAGGAATAAGTACCATAAATCTTCCTGCTAGTGACAATTCAGAGCTAACTCTTGGTCCCTTGGTGGAAATAGGTTCTTTAACAATCTGTACAAGGATTTGTTGTTGGGTCTTTAAATAGTCTTGTATGGAACCGTCTTTTGGTATTTCATTTTCAAAACGAAAATTCTTTAATGAATAGTCTTTAGTTCTACCTGAGCTTACCTGTTTAAAATATTTTAGTAAAGTGGGAAGGTTGGGCCCTAGATCGTGATAATGTAAAAAACCGTCTTTTTCGTGACCTACGCTAACAAAAGCAGCGTTGAGTCCTGATAAAGGTTTTCTAATTTTAGCAGCATAAATGTCGCCTACTGAAAACTTGTTATTATCAAATTCTTTATTTAGCTCAATTAATTTTCCATCCTTGAGCAGTGCAAAATCAACAGCAGAGGAATTCGATCGTATTATCAATTCTTTATTCACTCTGTTGAATTTTAAGTACGACAGCTTTGAAACTAGTCGTTGTTAAACAATAATTATTCAGGATTTTCCTGAAGATACTGACGGAGCAGTACCAAATGTCAATGAACTTAGGAGAATATTTTTGAGTGTATTTCCAGACACTATTTTTTCTTGTGGCGGTTCGCTCTTCTTCGCTTCTTCCTTTTGTGCGTTGCTACCTTATGACGTTTTCTTTTTTTACCACTTGGCATATTTCAAATTTATTAGTGATTTAAGCGACTTCAACCTTTGATTTTACACCATTAGCGAAAGATTTTGCGGGCTTGAAGGCTGGAATATTATGAGCCGGTATTTTTACCGCTACGTTTTTAGAAATATTTCTTCCAGTTTTTTCTGCTCTGGTTTTGATGATAAAGCTTCCAAACCCCCGTAAGTAAACATTCTCTCCATTTTCTAACGAGTCCTTTATTTCATTCATAAATTTCTCTAAAGTCGCTTGAACATCTGTTTTATCTATACCTAGCTGATCAGATATATTGTTCACAATATCAGCTTTTGTCATATTTATTTAATTTGAATTATTGTTAATAATTTAAAGGCTTGCAAATATAAAAATTAAAATGATAATACATTCAGTCTTACCTTTTTATATTTGACATCGAGTTTCCAAAAAAAATGTTTATTTATAGCCAAAATGAGTTTCCAAAAAAAATTAATACTATGGTTTAAAGAAAATCGACGCCTCTTTCCATGGCGTGAAAACACAAATCCTTATAGTGTTTGGTTGTCGGAAATCATTTTACAGCAAACGAGAGTGGCACAAGGTCTTCCCTATTATAAACGTTTTATATCAGCTTTCCCATCAATAGCAGATCTTGCAGGGGCTTCAGAGGATGAAATCCTGAGGCTGTGGCAAGGATTGGGCTATTATTCCAGAGCTAGGAATCTGCATGCTACTGCAAAGCAAATTACAGAACAATATAACGGTAAGTTTCCGAGAGATTTTAATACAATCAAAAAACTTAAAGGCATAGGAGATTATACTGCAAGTGCAATTTGCTCTATTTGTTTTGATCAGGAACAAGCAGTAGTAGACGGAAATGTTTATAGGTTACTTTCAAGAATTTATGGAATAGATCAACCCATTGATAGTAGTGGGGCTCACAAACTTTTCAAACAAAAAGCTCAGATTTTAATGAAAGGGGCTCACCCCGGAAATTTTAACCAAGCGATGATGGAGTTTGGAGCACTCCAGTGTGTTCCCAAAAATCCAAACTGTCAAGACTGTATTTTTGGTTCCAATTGTGTTGCCTTTAAGCTAGGAAAAGTGAGTCTACTTCCTTTAAAATCTAAAAAAATAAAAGTAAAATCCCGATATCTCCATTATTTTGTCCCAATAGATGCCCTGAAAAATACCCTAATAGAGAAAAGAAAAGAGAAAGGAATTTGGCAAAATTTATATCAATTTCCTATGATCGAAACTCAAAAAAAACAAGAGTATTTTGACGAGCTTGAAATTAAATCACTATTAACCAAGAATAAAATAGTTGGAGATTTTGAAATCAGTAAATGGAATCTTCAACCTATTTTTCAAAAGCTTACCCATCAAAATTTAGAAATTAATTTTTGGATTGTAAAGCTCTCTAAAAGAGGTAATTTGGGTACTGAAATAGGGGATATTCAAAACTATCCTATGCCAAAGATACTTCAAAATTTTAGAGATAAATTTTTTATCAACTGATTGCGATTCACTAAATTTGAAAGAGTAATCCAAAAACCTTTTATCATGAGCGGTACATTAAACAAAGTTATGTTAATTGGTCACCTAGGAGATGATGTTAAAATGCATTATTTTGATGGTGGAGGTTGCGTGGGTAGAT
>PAAD01000057.1 GCA_002698745.1 Flavobacteriaceae bacterium | reverse complement strand
TAAGGGTGTAGTGCTGTGCTTCTGAAATATCCAAGTTAGACAACATGGCGGCGGCATCACTTTCCGCATTCCAGCCGTTCATTTCTTCGTATTTGATTTGAAGTTCCCCTACTCGATTGCTGTCTACATCGGAAAAATCAGCTTTAGCATAGAGATCGTCCATTTCTTTTTTAATTACATATAGCGGTTTGTTTCCTCTAATAACGGTTTCCAAAACTGGAAAATCATCACAGGCAAAATGATCTTGCTCCAATACCGACATTCGCTTACCCGGTTCAAGGTGAACGTATCCAGAATTGGGCTCCATTACCCCTGTAATCACTTTAAGAAAAGTAGATTTACCAGCACCATTAGCACCAATGATACCGTAGCAATTGCCGTGATTAAATGAAGTGTTCACTTCGTCAAAAAGAACACGTTTTCCAAATTGAACAGAAAGATTTGATACCGATAGCATAGATTAATTTTTTGCAAAAATAGAAAAGCCCGCAGAAATATTGCGAGCTTTTTAAATATGATTGGGTTTGTTTTAGTTCCCCTTCTTATGGTCAGCTAAAAATTTAGCCAAACCTATGTCCGTTAATGGGTGTTTTGCCAAACCAACAATAGCACTCAATGGGCCTGTCATAACGTCGGCACCAATATGTGCGCAGTCAATAACGTGCATGATGTGACGGACTGAAGCAGCCAAAATCTCAGTTTTGAATGCATAATTGTCATATATATTTCTAATGTCTTCGATCAGTTGAAGTCCATCCGTTGACACATCATCCAAACGACCAATAAAAGGCGATACATAAGTAGCACCTGCTTTTGCTGCTAGCAAGGCTTGTCCTGTTGAGAATACAAGGGTACAATTTGTTTTAATGCCTTTATCAGAAAAATACTTAATAGCCTTAATTCCTTCAAGTATCATGGGTATTTTAACCACAATTTGAGGATGAAGCTCAGCAAGGGCTTCTCCTTCTGAAATCATGCCTTCAAAGTCAGTAGAAATAACTTCAGCAGAAACATCTCCTTCTACAATTTCACAAATTGCTTTGTAGTGGGCTATGATATTCTCTTGACCCATAATTCCTTCTTTGGCCATCAAAGATGGATTGGTAGTTACCCCATTTAAAATTCCAAGGGATTGCGCTTCTTTGATTTGATCTAAATTGGCAGTATCTATAAAAAATTTCATTTTTTTAATTCAAGTTATAAAAGTAAGCTATAAGGTTTTCATAAGCTCGTTGTGGCAACAAAAACTTAATTAATGGCGAAAGTAATTCTAAAAAAGGACCTACGCGGTAATGTGGTTTTAATTTCTTTTTATTTAAAAGTTTTCCAACTTTGATAGCTACACTGATCGGAGGAAGCCCCGTGTTGACATGACTGTCCATGTCTGCTAGTGAAGCTTTGTATTGCTTATAATAAACGGAGCTCTCAACGAGAGGTACGTAGTAACGGTTTTCCGCAATAGCAGTTTTAATGGAGCCTGGAGATAATACGGTACACTTTATGGGAGTGTGGCGTAATTCTAAGCGCAAGCTCTCACTAATGCGCATCAGTGCTGCTTTGGAAGCGGCATAAATACTTCGGAAGGGCAAACCATTGTCGCCAGCCAGAGAAGCTACATTAATAATCGTACCTGATTGTTGCTTGTGCATGATCGTTAATGTGTGCTGCATAACGCGAATAGGTCCATTAAAATTGGTGTTCATTAGCCCATCAACTGCTTCTAAATCCATTTCTTCTAAAGGACCTGCCATACCCATACCGGCATTGTTAATAAGTACATCTATACGTGAATATTCTGAAATTACAGCGTCAATACCATCTTTTACAGAAATATTATCTAATACATCCATGGATATTAACGGAAAAGGATGATTGGGATACTTGTTGGGATTTCTACTAGTCCCAATAACCTGATAATGTAATGAAGATAGGTGTTGTCCTATTGAAAGACCTATTCCTGAGGAAGCACCTGTAATAATAACAACGCGTGAATTTTTCATAAAAAAAAGGCAGGCTACCTACAGCACACCGCTACGACCGCATACCCTTGCTGCGTTTCCACCCTGGGGGATTCAGCAGGAGCTGGTTGTGTAGAACCTGCCCAATGCAAATATACGGGCTTTGTGTATTTTATTTGACAATATTCATATTTTTAAACAATATATTTGTTTGATGAATCTTCGCGTATTAATCTTTTTAGTAATTGGCCTACTTGTGCTTTCGGCTTGTTCACCTAAACAGCCGCTCCGTCATAAAATAACCACTACCTCTAGTGCTAAAAATCCAAGCATAGCGGATACAATTTTTTTATCTATAGAGCCTGCTGATGAACAACATTCAGTTAGTTTTTATCACGATGATGAGGTACTTCAAACACCTTACATAATTGCTTCAAAAACAGGAGAACAAACAGTAAAAGCAATTATTGAAAAAGCTGATGGCAACACCGAGATATTGAAAACCATTAGAGTGTTTGCTCCTAATAAACCTAAAGTATTTGGGTATGAATTAATCCAAAGCTACCCGCATGATATCAACTCTTACACACAAGGTTTGGAATTTGTAAATGGTACTTTATTTGAAAGTACCGGGCAATATGGCAATTCATCGTTGCGAAAAGTAAATTTTAAGACTGGAGAAGTCATTCAAAAACTACCTATTGACAAAGCTTATTTTGCAGAAGGTATAACCCATTTTAACGGTAAAATCATCCAATTAACTTGGAAAAAAAAAGTAGGTTTTGTTTACAATTCCGATGATTTAACTCTTGACAAATCATTTTCATATACTAAAAGTCCCGAGGGTTGGGGGCTATGTAGCGATGGTAATTTTTTATACAAAACTGATGGCAGTCAAAAACTTTGGAAGCTTGACCCCTATACTTTCGAGGAACTATATAGCCAAGACATAGTTACTCATAACACCTATATATCTAAAGTAAATGAACTTGAATTTGTTAATGGTAAGATTTATGCCAACACCTATCAGTATAACAAAGATGTAGTAGTTATTTTTGATCCAAATACAGGAATTGTTTCTGGTGTTGTTGATTTTTCAGGACTCAAAAAGCAGGTTACTCAACACAATAAATTGGACGTATTCAATGGAATTGCATATCACCCAG
This sequence comes from Flavobacteriaceae bacterium, assembly GCA_002698745.1. GTDB lineage: Bacteria > Bacteroidota > Bacteroidia > Flavobacteriales > Flavobacteriaceae > UBA7446. The sequence continues at coordinate 5,483 of PAAD01000057.1, read as the reverse complement.
AACGAAAAACTTTCTTTGTAACAGGAAAATACTGGGACAAACTATTTGAAGTAAAAATAATTGAAAAATAATCCCCACTTTTTATTACACAATTCTGTCCTATTGTTGGGATTAGTCCTTTTGGTCTCTATGTATAGTAGCTGTCGAAAAGACTTTGACTTTCGACCAGTCCAAAACAGTGAGTTACGCTTCAGTCGAGACACTGTTTATTTGGACACAGTGTTTACGAACATTAGCTCTGCTACCTACACATTAAAGGTCTATAACAAATCAAACGACCCAATTTCCATTCCTACCATTTACTTAGAAAAAGGAATAACATCTAATTTTAGACTTAATGTTGACGGCAGGAGTGGAAAATCATTCGATGCAGTTGAACTTTTAGCAAAAGACAGCATGTATATTTTTATTGAAACAACTTCAGATATTGGGCAATTAACAAGTACTAACACTCAGTTTTTATACGAAGATAAAATCCACTTTTCAGATGTTGGTGTAGTCACACTATTGACTCTGGTACAAGATGCTGTTTTTCTATTTCCAAAAAAGGATGATCAAGGCATTAAAGAAAGTATTCTGATTGGAACAGACGATGTTGGGAATAGGTTAGATCTAGAAGGATTTTATTTAGATGATACCGAATTGATTTTTACTAATGAAAAGCCTTATGTGATTTACGGCTACATGGGAGTTCCCCCTGGTAAGACTGTAACTTTTGAAGCAGGAGCTCGTATTCATTTCCATAAGAACTCTGGAATTATTGTCGCCAAGGATGCTACCATGATAGTCAATGGTACTTTGAGTAATGATGTAGATAAACTTGAAGGAGAGGTTGTTTTTGAAGGTGATAGGTTAGAGCCGCTTTACAACTTTATTCCGGGTCAATGGGGTACCATTTGGCTTACGGCTGGAAGCACACAACACAAATTTAATCACGCCACAATTAAAAATGCATCTGTAGGAATATTGATGGACTTTAATGACGAAACAAATAGCCCTACCCTCACTTTAGAAAACACCCAAATCCACAATAGTGCTGCATTTAATCTTTGGGGAAAAACGGCATATATCTCGGCAGTAAACAGCGTTTTTGGAAATGCAGGGCAATCTTCATTTGCTGGAACCATCGGCGGCAGATACAATTTTAAACACTGTACTTTCGCAAATTATTGGAACAAAGGCTTTAGATCCACTCCAACGGTATTTCTTAACGACTATACTCAACTAGCAGATGGAAGCAACTTTATAAAACCACTTGTAGAAGCCACATTCGATAATTGTATTATTGAAGGAAATCAATTTATTGAGTTCTATGTAGAGCAAGAAGGTAGCAATGCGATAAATTTTTATCTAAATCACACAGCCATAAGGTTTGAATCTTCAAATACATCGATTATTAACAATCCATTATTTGACTGGGAAAACAACTCGTATTACAACCAAATTATCCGCAACGAAAATCCTGCTTTTGTTCTAGCAGATGACAACGATATGCGTATATCTCAACAGAGTGATTTTCTTGCTGAAGGAGACGCGAGCGAAGGTGCAAGTATACCTGTTGATTTAGTAGGAAAAATACGTACTTCACCTCCTGATTTAGGTGCTTACCAGCATGTAATTATAGAAGACTAAGCATTGAAAAGCGGACGATGCGCCATCACCTTGTGCACTTGTGCCGCAACTCCTTCAATTACTTTTTCGTTTTCAGGCTGTTGAATAACTTCATCAATAAGCGAAACTATAGGCTCCATATCCTCGGCTTTTAATCCACGAGTGGTAATGGCAGCAGTACCAAAACGTATTCCAGAAGTAACAAAAGGAGATTTGTCGTCAAAAGGAACCATGTTCTTGTTCGCGGTAATTTCAGCCTTAACAAGTGCTTGTTCAGCTTGTTTTCCAGATATGTTTTTGTTGCGTAAATCAACCAACATCATGTGGTTATCCGTACCTCCCGAAATAAGGTGATATCCCCTATCAACAAAGGCTTTGGCCATGGCTTGAGCGTTTTTGCGCACACGTAACATATACTGTAAGAAATCATCCGTAAGTGCTTCACCAAAAGCAATGGCTTTTGCTCCAATAATGTGTTCTAGTGGTCCGCCTTGGTTTCCAGGGAAAACAGCCATGTCTAACAATGAAGACATCATGCGTGCGTTTCCATTTTTGAATTTTAATCCAAATGGGTTTTCAAAATCTTGCCCCATCAGCATCAAACCACCACGTGGACCACGAAGGGTTTTGTGGGTTGTGGTAGTAACGATATGACAGTGTGGTAACGGATCGTTTAAGATGCCTTTGGCAATCAACCCAGAAGGGTGTGATATATCGGCCAAAAGAAAAGCACCAACGCTATCAGCAATTTCTCGAAAACGTTTAAAGTTAATATCTCTAGAATAGGCAGATGCGCCCGCAATAATCATATTGGGTTTTTCTCTTACAGCAATTTCTTCGATTACGTCATAATCCAAACGACCTGTTTCCTTGTCTACACCATAAAATACAGCGTTGTATAGNCGNCCTGAAAAGTTTACAGNNGAACCGTGTGTGAGGTGACCNCCGTGAGACAAATCAAAACCCATGATTTTGTCACCGGGTTTNATAAAGGCGTGGTAAACAGCTGTATTNGCCTGAGAACCAGAGTGTGGNTGTACATTNGCATAGGCAGCNCCNAANAAGGCNTTTGCTCTNTCAATGGCAATGGTTTCTATTTCATCAACCACTTCACAACCGCCGTAGTANCGTTTTCCNGGGTAACCCTCGGCATATTTATTGGTGAGNATGGAGCCTGTNGCTTCCATAACTTGTGGACTGGTAAAGTTNTCAGAAGCAATTAGTTCAACTCCGCCAATTTGGCGTGNTCTTTCTGCTTCGATTAACTCAAAAATCTGTTNGTCGCGTTGGATTTTCATAGCNTAAATTATATGNGCAAAAATAATAATAGATGACGCAATTCACATTATAAAAAACAGCATTTATTAAAAACAAATGAACATCGTTATTATGTTATACTTTTGCAGCATGCAGCAGCAGGTAAACATAAAAAACAAACGTGCGCGTTTTGAGTATGAACTGATGGATCAGTACACTGCTGGTATTGTACTAACAGGTACAGAGATCAAATCTATTCGTGCTGGCAAGGCTTCTATTGCCGAAAGTTTCTGTAGCTTTAGTGAACAAGGCGAGTTGTTTCTTATCAATATGCACATTGAAGAATACAGCCACGGCGGATACGTAAACCATAAAACCAAAGGAGATAGGAAATTACTGCTGCAAAAAAAAGAAATCAAAAAACTGGTTAAAGAAGTTCAAAACGTAGGACTTACAATCGTACCGTTACACGTATTTATTAATGAAAAAGGTTGGGTGAAAGTACGCATTGCACTTGCCAAGGGTAAGAAAATACATGACAAGCGTGAAATCATTAAGGACAGGGAGAATAAACGCCAACTTGATCGCGTTAAAAAAGGTTTTCGTCGCTAGTTTTTGTCTTCTAACAGCGGAACAAATCTAAAATCACCAAGTACCAATTGTTCAAAATCAGCATCTGAGGTACGCGTAATTACCGTCATCTTTTGATTTGCTTCCCCAACAGGGATAACCATTTTACCACCAACAGCCAGTTGGGCAAGTAAGTCTTCGGGTATAAATGGCGCACCAGCGGTAACGATAATTCTATCAAAAGGTGCTTTTTGAGGAAACCCCTTATATCCGTCTCCAAAGATGAGTTTCTTGACTTTAAACCCAAGCGAAGGAAGTCTTTTTAGACTTGTACGAAACAGCTCATGGTGTCGCTCGATGGAATAAACTACCGCACCCATATGACACAATACAGCTGTTTGATATCCTGAACCAGTGCCAATCTCCAATACTTTTGCCCCTGGCGCAACCATGAGTTGCTGACTTTGAAAGGCTACGGTGTAGGGCTGTGATATGGTTTGGTCTGCACCAATAGGAAATGCCTTGTCTTGGTAGGCGTGGTCTTCAAAACTACTATCCATAAACAAATGGCGGGGTATGTCGCCAATAGCTTTTAAAACAGCCTTGTCGTTGATCCCTTTGTCTTTTAATATATCAATCAACTGACGACGTCTTCCTTGGTGTTTGGTCGTATCTTCACTCATATGTTCAAAAATACAAAATCATACGGCTAGCCACCGCCTAAACTTGTTACATTTGCAGTATGAGTAAAACACTAAAAGCAGGTGTGCTTGGTACAGGCCACTTAGGAAAGATACACCTTCAATTATTGAACCAGTCTAACAAATTCGATTTGATAGGTTTTTACGATGTCAGTAAAGATGTTCGCAAAAAAATAACAGATGAATACGGCTTTAAAGCCTTTGATTCTGAGGAAGATTTGATTGCTGCTGTTGACGTAATAGATATCGTGACACCTACTCTATACCACCACAATTTGGCAAAAAAAGCCATCGAAATGGGGAAGCATGTTTTTCTAGAAAAACCCATAACAAAAACAGTAGACGAAGCAAATGAACTTATTGCACTTGCAAAAAAGCATCAGGTTATTGGTCAAGTGGGACATGTGGAAAGATTTAATCCTGCGTTTTTAGCCGTAAAAGATGACATCAAAAACAGCATGTTTATCGAAACCCACCGATTGGCCGAATTTAACCCAAGAGGCACCGATGTTCCTGTAGTGTTGGATTTGATGATACACGATATCGATACGGTATTAAGTTTGGTAGATTCACAAGTATCTGCTATTTCAGCAAGTGGCGTGGCCATCATCAGTGAAACGCCTGATATTGCCAATGCTAGAATTGAATTTGAAAACGGTTGTGTAGCCAACCTTACAGCAAGTAGAATATCACTAAAAAACATGCGTAAGGCGCGCTTTTTCCAAAAAGATGCCTATATCGCTGTAGATTATTTTAGCAAGAGTGCAGAAGTGGTTAAAATGGAAAACGCCTCTGAGAATGTTGGAGATTTTGACATGGTATTGGAAAATGCTCAAGGCAAAAAGAAGCGTGTCTTTTTTGACAATCCCAAAATACCAATGGTCAATTCAATATTAATGGAACTGGAATGTTTTGCCGATGCCATTACAAATAATACAGCTGTTATCGTGTCGCTTGAACAGGGTAAAAATGCCCTTGACGTGGCCTTACAAATAACAGCGCTAGTAGAAAAGTCATCTACATGATTGTAACCAACCTAAAGCAAATAAAAGATGATGTGCCAGCAGCACTAACTGTTGTTGCGGTTTCCAAAACTAAACCTGCCGATGCCATCCAACAAGCCTATGAAGCAGGACATGTAGATTTTGGAGAAAACAAGGTACAAGAACTTTGTCAAAAACACGAAAAACTTCCAAAAGATATTCGTTGGCATATGATTGGCCACCTTCAACGAAATAAGGTAAAATACATTGCGCCCTTTGTGCACCTCATTCATGGGGTTGACAGTGAGCGACTGCTTAATGAAATCAACAAGCAAGGCGCTAAAAACGATCGCATCATTGA
>PAAD01000056.1 GCA_002698745.1 Flavobacteriaceae bacterium | reverse complement strand
GGTGTCAACCAAAATTGGCAAGCTGTTACTGGTGCTAGAAATATAACTTCTACTGGCAACAATGTATCTGTCAACCACAAAATCATTACTTGTGATGCTCAGGGCGCTGAAACTACGGCTTATAACTCCAATGCAGGAAGTGGTGGAGTTATTGTTTCCGCTGGTACTGTTACACATAGAGCAGGTAGAATGGGTAGCTTAACAATTACTTCTGGAGGAAGTGTTAGTTTACGCGGTGTGTCAACTTGGTACGCAGGTGCTTTAAGTATTTCTGGTGGTGCTGCTAATGCAGTAATTGATTTTGGTGCAAATTCTCAAATGGTTGGGCCTATTGATGTAGATTTCATTGGTTCATACGATGCAGCTAATATTAATCCTGCGATGTATCAAATAAACAGCCCAATGACTATTTCTGCTACTGAGGGTATCAATTTAACTAATGTTGACCTAGCTGGAAATGCTGGTAGTGGTGCGTATACTAACCTTGGAAATACTCAAGGAGCTAATAACTTTGTTCCAACTGTTTTGACAACTACTACTGGAGATATAAACATAGCTTCTGTTACAAGTATTACTGGACCTTTTACTGCAACGTCAACGACAGGTGATATTTTAATGGGTGGAATAACAGCTATTAATACTCCTACAACTGTATCATCTACAACTGGTGATATTAATTTAGCTGCTGTTGCCACAATTGGTACTGCTGCTGATGCTACAGCCACTCCGGCGGTTGTTGCTGCACCTGTGGATGTAAGCGTTACATCTACTAGTGGTGCTGTTGCTTTAGGTGCACTTACGCATGTTGAAAGTGATAATGCAACGCTTAATGCTGGTACTGGAGCTCTTGTTGCAGCCGCATTAGCTTCTCACACAGGAACTGCTATTGCTCTTGGTGGGGCGCCAATGGAGCTTACGCTTCTAGCTTCATCAACTGGTAGCATTGCCTTAAGTGGTGTTATTTCAACTGATGATACACTAGATGCTTTAGCAACATTTGTTAGTATGACTTCATCTGTTCCAACGATGATCTTACCTTTATATGCTTCAGGTACATTCGATATCACTTCAACGGCACTAACTGCGCCATCTATTGATCTAGCCGATTTATCAGCTGATGCTTTAGCAGCGCTTACGTTAACTAATCAAGCCAGTGATATTTCTATTGGAGCTGGTGATTATCCAGCCCTTGCTACACTTGCTGTTGCAACTGTAGCTGCTGGTCATGACTCAATTGTATTAGATGCTGTTGATGTTCTTGCAAGTGCTACACTTACTGGTAAAGCAGATGTGCTTCAAGTTATGAATAACACTGCATTAACAACTCTTAACATTGCTGCTCTTGCTAACAAAGGTGCTGCTCAAACAGGAAGTAAAGTTCATATTATTAATAATGGTGTTCTTACTGCTGTAGAAACTGGTACTAGCAAAATGCATGAGCTTAAAATAATGGGTAATGCTGCTTTAGCAACAATTGATTTGACTTCTTATCTAGCTGGTGGAAACACTGCTAATGATACTGTAACTGCTGCTGATTTAGCTACTGTTACCTTTACGTTAGATATCACTGATAATGCTATTACAGGTACTTTATCTCCTGTAAATAATGCAGGGCAACAAACAACTGGTTTAGTTAGTGCTGAATTAGCACCAGAAGCTAAATTGATTGCTGCTCACTTATTTGGATTTACTCAAGGAACTGTTGTAGCTCAGGCTGATTTTGTTGGCCTTCAAGCAACAACAAACTCTGAAGATCAATTCAATAATACAACAGATTTCTCTACAGCGGGTGGTGGTATCAACACTGCAGCTGAATGGGCTTTAATGACAGCGAATTAATCGACCGCTGCCTGATTTAAATATTTGATTACTTTTAAATAATTCTAAAAAAGGCTTTCATTTCGGTGAGAGCCTTTTTATTAATATTACATTATGAAAAAAATAGTATTTAGTTTTGTATTCTTTATGGGTTTCTTTGCTGTAGCTCAAACTGCTTCTAACCCATGGCGACTTACTGTTGCTACAAGTGCAATTGATATATACTCAGAGAATCAACTCCCATCCTCTGGAATAAATAATTTTGATAATGCGGAGTATAATGATCTTTTTGACCTTGTTAATTCTTTTCAAGCTGCACTTTATTTAAGCCCTTCATATTCTGTTGAGGCAACAGCAACTTTTAATAATTTATTAGCTAGTTCATCAAATGGTGCAGATTCACATTTCACATTTGATGCAGGTATTTTACTTTCACTTAGAGGGATTAAAAAGTATAGAAGTAAACTTAAAAAACTTGATCCAGCCATTAAAGCAGGTTTGTCCTACTCTGATATGGAAAGTAGTTATATTACTCCTTATGCTGGTTTGAGTTTAACATATTGGATGTATGACAATTTTGGAATTACTGCACAAACAGTTAACAAATACTATTCAGATGATTTAATTAAATCTACACCTCCAGGTCTTTCGTATTATCAATATAGCCTTGGTTTTAGTTTCGGTTTAGGTGATGGTGATACAGACGCTGATGGTGTAAAAGATAGCGTAGATGCATGTATCGACGTTCCTGGTTTGCCTGCTCTTGATGGCTGTCCAGATGATGATAATGATGGAATTCGTAATTCAGACGACGCCTGTCCACTTGTTGCTGGATTGGCTGCCTTTAACGGTTGTCCTGATACTGATGGCGATGGTATAATGGATAGTGAAGATGACTGTCCTAAAGTTGCTGGTGTTATTGCTCTTAATGGATGTCCTGATGCAGATGCAGATGGTATTAAAGACTCAGATGATTTATGTCCAAACGCAGCTGGTAGTAAAGCACTAAACGGCTGTCCTGATGCAGATGGTGACAATGTCGCGGATAAAGACGATAAATGTCCCGCGGTAGCTGGACCAGCTTCCAATGACGGTTGTCCTGAGAATCCACTTTCAGATTTATCTAATCTTACTGTTTCATTTGATGTAGCAAAATCTGCTATTAGTGATGAAAATACTACTGTTCTAAGTAAAGTTCTAGCGATACTAAATTCTAATGCTTCTGCATCAATTATTTTGTCTGGTCACACAGATAATAGCGGAGCTGAAAAATTTAATAAGAAACTTTCAATGCAACGTGCAGCTGAAGTAAAGTCTTATCTTGTTGAAAATGGTATTGACGCTAGTCGTTTAAAAACTGTTGGACAAGGTGAACTATCTCCAAAAGCATCAAATAACACGAGTGAGGGTAGAGCTCTTAATCGTCGTGTAGAATTTAGTGTTGATTAATTTTTAATCTTACACGCTATATAGTTCAGATTTAAATACTATTCTTTAAACCTCTATCCTTTTTGGGTAGAGGTTTTTTACTTCATTTAATTATGTACCTTAAAAAATNTATAAAAAATTCCTATTCGTTCAAATACAGATTAAGTTATTTTTTTTCGTTTTATNTCTTATTGATATCATTCGTTTTTGTGGTTTCCTGTGAAAAAAAAATTAAAACTAAAACAAGTAAGACCATAATGGTTAACTCATTAGAAAATACAAATATTCAAAAGTATAGACTTGAAAATGACAAGGGTGTTGTAGTTGAATTCCTCAATCTGGGGGGTATCATAACTTCTATCAAAACCCCTGATAGGGACGGTCACATTTCTGATATAGCTTTGGGTTTTGATGACCCTAAACAATATCTTGATGGTCATCCTTATTTCGGTGCTATTATTGGCCGTTTTGCCAACCGGATAGCAGGTGGTACATTTTCATTAGGTGGTGAAATGTATAAATTAGCCATTAATAATGAACCCAATCATTTGCATGGTGGAATAAATGGTTTTGGCAACGTATTTTGGGAAATTCAACCACTTAAAAATGAAAATGGAATTCAGCTAAGCTATACCTCTAAAGACGGAGAAGAAGGTTACCCAGGCAATCTTAAAATAATGGTAAACTATGTGCTCAAAAATGACAATACCTTAAAAGTTAAATATCAAGCACAGACAGATAAAACAACAGTAATTAATCTCACGCAGCACAGTTATTTTAATTTGTCAGGAGATTTTTCGAGAAATATATTAGATCACGAGCTTCAACTAAACGCTGATAAATTTTTACCAGTAGATAGCACTCAAATTCCAACGGGAAATTTTCAATTAGTTTCTGAGTCACCTTTTGATTTTAGAATTCCTAAATCAATTGGAAAAGAAATCGAAACTGAAAACGAGCAAATGCTCTTTGGTAATGGATATGATCACTGTTGGGTTATAAATAACCCAAATAAAGCTATTGTTAAAGCAGCTAGCTTGTACCATCCTAAGAGTGGTCGTGTTATGGAGGTCTATACCGATCAACCTGGAATACAGCTATATACAGGTAACTTTTTGGATAGTACCCTTCCGTCAAAAACAGGTGGCACCTATGGCCTTAGAAGTGGTTTGTGCTTGGAAACACAGCATTTTCCAAACGCACCAAATGAGCCCAATTTTCCGTCAACAATTTTAAAGCCCAACGAAACATTTACCAGTGAAACTTGGTTTCAGTTTTCTGTAAAATAACAATAACAAAAACTAATGATCATTAGTACTAATCAGTATAGTATTATAGTCAAAATTGACCTGACACCTTAATTTAATTGTCAAAATCTTGATTACAATTGAGGTGATGTATTGCTAGCTGCTATTTCCTTTAATTTAGTATTAAAGACCTATTTTTTTGAAGCAGTAGATATATTATAAGCTTCAAAATGAGGAAAATTTAATTGAGATAATTCGCTATAGACCTCTTATTTTCTTCTCCCATACCCAAGCAGATGCAACTGCTTCTTCTAAGCTCCTTTTGGCTTTCCAACCTAAGATTTTATTGGCTTTTGTGGTATCGGCATAGGCAGAAATAACATCTCCAACACGTCTTTTTCCGATTTCATATTTTAGTTCTTGACCTGAAATACGCTCAAAACTTTTAATAACTTCTAATACACTACTACCCTTACCAGAACCCAAATTAAATACTTCATAGGCATCTGTGCCTTTACTTTCTAAAATTCGCTCAATGGCAACCACGTGGGCTTCAGCTAAATCCTCTACATGTATATAATCTCTTATGTTGGTACCATCTGGGGTGGGGTAATCGTTTCCGAAAACAGTAAGTTTTGGATAAAGTCCAGCCGCAGTTTGGGTAATAAAAGGCAATAAATTTTGTGGTTTGCCTAGCGGAAGCTCTCCAATCGCGTTTGAGTGATGTGCTCCAATAGGATTAAAATAACGTAGTGAAATTACCCTAAAGTTCTCTAGTGCGTTAACAGTATCCATCAGGATTTCTTCACCCACTTGCTTAGTGTTGCCATAAGGAGAAATTGCAGGTTTTATGGCAGCACGTTCTGTAATAGGAAGGGTTTCAGCTTCACCATAAACTGAACAAGACGAGCTGAAAATAAAGGGAATTGGTTTATCTAACGCTTCAATCTCCGCCAATAAGTTTAATAATGAACCAAGATTATTTTGGTAGTAAGCAATCGGTTTTTCAATACTTTCACTTATGGCCTTTGCGGCAGCAAAGTGAATGATTCCAGTAATGTTATAGGATTGAAAAATCTGTGTAACACCTAAACTATTTTGCAGGTTTAACTCTTTAAATTTTGGACGTCTCCCGCTTGCTGATTCAATGCCCTCTAACACCTCAAAAGTTGAATTGGATAAGTCATCTACAATAAGTACTTCGTGACCTTTTTCTTGTAGTGATACTACGGTATGGGACCCTATAAAACCCAGCCCCCCTGTAACTAAAATCATATGTTATTATTGATAGACAAAAGTATGTATTTTGGACTAAATTTATTTTTCAGATGTTATCTAAGCGTTTAGTTTATTTACCAACAGCGCCAATGGAATAAATAAAATCTTTTTAGCTTCTATGCATTGGCAATTTGCCATAAGTTTTTAATGGTTTCAAGTGGTTTTTCCGATGAAAAAACAAAATTCCCAGCTACCAATATATCCGCACCAGCTTCAACTAAATTGGTACAGTTTGTTGCATTAACCCCCCCATCAATCTCAATAAGTGTTGCTGATTTATTTGCATCTATCATGGTACGGAGCATATGCACTTTAGAGTAAGTATTTTTAATAAATTTTTGCCCGCCAAACCCAGGGTTTACACTCATAATACATACCACATCAATATCATTTATAACGTCTTCTAGTACGTTTACAGGTGTATGTGGATTTAGTGCAACCCCGGCTTTCATATCAGCATCTTTGATAGCCTGTATTGTTCTATGTAAGTGTGTGGAAGCTTCGGCGTGGACAGTTAAAATATCAGCACCTAATTGAGCGAAAGTTTTAATATAGCGATCGGGGTCTACAATCATTAAATGTACGTCCAATGGTTTTTTGGCGTGTTGTGCCATAGCCTTTACAACCGGCATTCCGAATGAAATGTTAGGCACAAAAACACCGTCCATAATATCTAAATGAAACCAATCTGCTTCACTTTGGTTTATAATTTGAATGTCGCGTTCTAAATTGGCAAAGTCTGCTGCCAACATCGACGGTGCGATTTTAACTTTGCCCATTATCCTAGGTAAGTTTTTAAAATTTTACTTCTAGAGGTATGTTTTAACCTTCTGATGGCTTTCTCCTTGATTTGACGTACTCGTTCGCGCGTTAGGTCGAATGTTTCACCAATTTCTTCCAAAGTCATTGGGTGCTGATTTCCTAGACCGAAATAAAGGCGCACAACATCGGCTTCTCTTGGAGTTAAAGTTTCCAGTGCTCGCTCAATTTCTGTACGCAATGATTCATGCATAAGTTCTCTGTCGGGATTTGGAGACTCACCACTTCGAAGTACATCATATAGATTTGAATCTTCACCCTCAACAAGCGGAGCATCCATGGATACGTGACGCCCAGAATTTTTCATAGATTCTTTTACATCAGATACTGTCATGTCAAGTTCCTTGGCAATTTCTTCAGCAGACGGAACACGTTCGTGCGCTTGCTCTAAAAAGGCATAAGTTTTGTTGATTTTATTGATAGATCCAATTTTATTAAGGGGTAACCTAACGATACGAGATTGCTCAGCTAGTGCTTGTAATATGGATTGGCGAATCCACCATACAGCATAGGAAATAAATTTAAATCCACGAGTTTCATCAAAGCGTTTTGCAGCCTTAATAAGCCCCAAATTTCCTTCATTTATGAGATCGGGTAAGGTTAAACCCTGATTTTGGTATTGTTTAGCAACAGACACTACAAAACGTAAGTTAGCTTTTGTGAGTTTTTCAAGTGCGATTTGGTCACCAGCCTTAATACGTTGTGCTAATTCAACTTCCATCTCAGCAGTGATAAGATCAACTTTACCAATTTCTTGGAGATATTTATCTAAAGAGGCAGTTTCACGATTAGTAACCTGCTTTGTAATTTTTAACTGTCTCATTGCATTGTATTATATGGATTATATGGGTTATACGTGTACATGCTAATGAAGGTTACATTTTAACATAAAAAATCCGTTAAAATTGCTTCTAACGGATTTAAGTTGTCATTTAAGAGCTGTTTAATCTCTTTTTGGCCGGCGGTTGTTACCTCCGTTTCTTCTTCGGTCATTCCCACCTGCTGGCCTTGGCTTGCGCTCTACATATCCCTCAGGCTTTTCTAAGAGTGCTTTTCTGGAAACCTTTTCTTTTCGTGTTCGTGAATCTATACCGAAGTATTTTACATCAAATACATCGCCCATTTTTAACACATCAGTAACATTTTCTGTGCGTTCCCATGCCAATTCACTTACGTGAAGTAACACTTCGTTTCCAGGTGCATCAGTGTATTCGACTACTGCTCCGAAATCAAGGATTTTGATTACTTGAACTTCGTAAGTTTCACCAACGGTTGGTTTAAATGTTAACGCATCAACGCGGGCAAGAACCTGATCAATTCCCTCTGGTCCAGTACCTAAAATTTCTATAATTCCTTCACCTGTATCAGGATCTTCGTTAATAACGATAGTCGTGTTAGTTTGCTTTTGAAGCTCTTGGATTACCTTTCCTCCAGGGCCGATAATTGCCCCAATATATTCGTTCGGAATCGTACGCATTACCATCTTTGGCGCATGTTCTTTTACATCCGCTGCTGGCGCCTCAATAGTTTCATTTAGCTTATCTAAAATGTGAATACGTCCATCACGTGCTTGCTTTAATGCCTGGATTAAAATATCATAGGGTAGTCCTTTGAGTTTAATATCCATTTGACAAGCTGTAATACCGTTTTCAGTTCCGGTTACTTTAAAATCCATATCCCCTAGGTGATCCTCATCTCCAAGAATATCAGATAATACTGCAAAACGTTCTCCGTCAGAAATAAGCCCCATCGCAATTCCAGAAACTGGATTAGTGATTTGAACTCCAGCATCCATAAGTGCCATAGTCCCAGCACAAACAGTAGCCATTGATGATGAGCCATTAGATTCCAAGACTTCTGAAACCACCCTTACAGTGTAAGGGCAATCATCAGGCATCACTTTTTTAAGCGCACGTTGCGCTAAGTTACCGTGTCCTACTTCGCGTCGAGATGTACCTCTTAGCGGACGTGCTTCACCGGTACAAAACGGCGGGAAATTGTAGTGAAGGTAGAATGTTTCCTCTCCTTGTGCCGTTGGTAAATCAATCATGTTGGCCTCTCTAGAGGTTCCAAGTGTTACGGTGGCAAGTGCTTGTGTTTCTCCACGTGTAAATACAGATGATCCGTGTGTTGATGGTAGGTAATCTACCTCACACCATATAGGTCTAATATCTGTTGTTTTACGACCGTCAAGTCGAATGCCTTCACTTAATACTAATTCACGAACCGCTTCTTTTTGCGCTTTGCTAAAGTATTTACCAATAAGCTTTCCATTTTCTTCAAATTCTTCTTCTGAAAAAGTTGCTATTAAGGCTTCTTTTACTTCGCTAAACGCAATGCTACGATCTTGTTTAGAAATACCTTTTTTGGCAATGTCATAACATTTTTGATAAGTGAAATCATGAATTTTTTGCTGCAATTCATCGTCGCTGTCTTCAGCTTCGTATTCACGCGTTTCTTTTTTACCAACTGCTTCTGCCAACTCAACTTGAGCTGCGATTTGAAGTTTGATGGCTTCATGACCAAAGCGAATGGCGTCAGCCAATACTTCTTCTGAAACTTCGTCAAATTCACCTTCAACCATTGTTACAGAGTCTGCGCTGGCACCAATCATAATGTCGACATTAGATTCTTTAAGCTGTGTTTTGCTAGGGTTGATGATGAATTTGCCATCAAGCTGTGCCACGCGAACTTCAGAAATAGGACATTCAAAAGGAATATCTGAAAGCTGAATAACGGTAGAGGCAGCAAGACCTGCTAATGCATCAGGCATGACGTTTTCGTCGTGCGACATCAATTGAATCATCAATTGCGTTTCTGCGTGATAGTCTTTAGGGAAAAGTGGACGCAGCACTCGGTCAACCAAACGCATGGTAAGAATTTCTTCGTTGCTGGGTCTCGCTTCGCGCTTAAAGAAACCACCAGGGAAACGCCCTGCAGCTGCAAATTTTTCACGATAATCTACTGTTAAAGGTAGAAAGTCAACCGGGGAGGCCTGACGTGCTGAAACAACAGTAGCTAATAGCATACAATTGCCGCTTCTAACAACGACGGAGCCATCGGCTTGCTTAGCAAGCTTGCCAGTTTCTAAGGTAATAGTGCGACCATCGCCTAAGTCAATAGCCGAGGTATGTACATTGGGTGTCATAATTTTTTCGATTTAAAATTAGTATCTGTGATGTTGTGTTGTGGTCGTAGATACCCTTGAAAAACTGATGATGCGAATGCTTTTAAGTTCTTACTTACGAATGCCCAATTCTTTAATTAAGGAACGGTAACGTTCGATATCTTTATCTTTTAAATAATCTAAAAGACTTCTTCGCTTACCTACTAACATAACCAATGAACGCTCTGTATTGTAATCTTTATGATTGTTTTTTAGATGCCCTGTTAGGTCGTTAATACGCTTTGTAAATAGTGCAATTTGTCCCTCCGTGCTTCCAGTGTTTTTTTCAGACTTTCCGTACTTCTTGAAAATTGCCGCTTTTTCTTCTTTGTTTAACATGCCAATATTATTGTAAATGATTCTTATGCTACTTCGAAATTAACTCGAAGGCTGCAAATATAACATAATAATTGATTGAAATCACAGTTGTGCTGAAAGCGGCCGATTTAATATTAAATCTAGGTAAAGATTGATGTTTTTCTTCAGATCTTTTCGGTGCGTAATAAAGTCCAAAAAGCCATGCTCTTGAAGGAATTCTGCAGTTTGAAAGCCTTCTGGAAGCTCTTGACCAGTTGTATCTTTAACGACCCTGGGCCCAGCAAAACCAATAAGTGCTCCAGGTTCAGAAATGTTAATATCACCCAACATAGCAAAAGAAGCCGTTGTCCCTCCTGTAGTTGGATCTGTACAAAGCGATACATAAGGGATTTTAGCGTCTGCAAGTTGTGCGAGTTTTGCAGCAGTTTTTGCCATTTGCATTAAAGATAGCGCCGCCTCCATCATACGTGCTCCACCAGATTTAGAAATCATAACAAAAGGAATCTTCTTTTTCAGGGCCAGTTCAGCAGCACGGTATATTTTTTCTCCAACAACAGACCCCATAGAACCTCCAATAAAGGAAAAGTCCATGCAGGCAACCACAATTTCGTTTCCGTTGGAGTATCCAACAGCTGATCTAACTGCATCGTTGAGTTTGGTTTTTTTCTGTGCCGCCCTTACACGGTCTTTGTAGGTTTTCGTATCTTCAAACTTAAGCGGATCTTTAGATTTTAGCTTTTTGTCAAGTTCTCTAAACTTATTGTTGTCAAACAAGATTTCAAAATACTCCTTACTACCAATACGAACGTGATAACCATCTTCAGGAGATACATAAAAATTTTCAGCTAATTGTTCTGTGTCAACAATTTTTCCGGTGGGGGACTTATACCACAAACCTTGAGGTGTGTCTTTCTTTTCACTGGTTTGGGTTTGAATTCCTTTTTCGGTACGTCTGAACCACGCCATAGGCCAAGAGTTTTATCAAATATATAAAACCCTATGAATTATAGCGTATTCACGTTATTAAGGTCTGCAAAGGCTTTTTCTAGTCGCATAACAAACGCCTTTTCCCCTTCGCGCAACCAAACGCGTGGATCGTAATACTTTTTGTTAGGCACATCATCACCTTCAGGGTTTCCAATTTGCTTTTGTAAATAAGCCGACTTTTCCTGTATATAGTCGCGTACACCAGACATAAAGGCATATTGCATATCAGTATCAATATTCATTTTAATAACACCATAGCTGATACCTTCTCTTATTTCGTCAACAGTTGACCCTGATCCTCCATGAAATACAAAGTCAATGGTATTTGGTCCAACGCCGTATTTTTCACTAACAAATGTCTGTGAATTCTTTAATATTTTTGGTGTTAGTACAACGTTTCCTGGTTTGTACACACCGTGTACATTGCCAAATGCAGCTGCAATAGTAAAGCGTGTACTAACTTGTGATAATTCCTCAAAGGCAAAAGCAACTTCTTCTGGTTGTGTGTACAACTTAGAGCTGTCAATGTCTGTATTGTCAACACCGTCTTCCTCTCCTCCTGTAACACCCAGCTCAATTTCAAGAGTCATGTCCATTTTGGCCATGCGCCTTAAATAGTCCTTACATATTTTAATATTCTCAACAATAGGTTCTTCAGAGAGGTCAATCATGTGAGAGCTGAAAAGTGATTTTCCTGTTTCTTCAAAATGCTTTTCACTCGCGTCAAGTAATCCGTCAATCCAAGGAAGTAATTTTTTAGCAGCATGGTCTGTGTGAAGAATAACACTTACGCCGTACAATTTGGCCATTTGATGTACGTGCTTAGCGCCAGCAATAGCTCCTGCAATAGCAGCCTGTTGGTTTTCGTTTGATAAGCCTTTTCCAGCGTTAAACTGTGCACCTCCGTTAGAGAACTGAATGATTACTGGTGAGTTTAGTTTTGCAGCAGTTTCCAACACAGCATTGATGGTATCTGACCCAATTACATTTACTGCAGGTAGTGCAAATTTTTTTGTTTTTGCTAAAGCAAAGATTTCTTGAACCTCATTACCAGTGGCTACACCTGGCTTTACGGAATGCGACATATTGATTTTATTTTCTTAATGTTGGAGCAAAAGTAACAAACTATTGCGGGCTTAAAAAGGATAATTTATCCCAAGTGTAGGATTTGCATTTTTTAACTGATAATTCCAATTCCAACGGCTTCCTCTCGGCAATACAGGATTATGCGTTTTAAAGCCCATGTCTAGCCTTAACAAGAAAAGACCAAAATCATATCTAAGCCCAAAGCCTGTACCCACTGCCAGCTCATCTAAATCTCGAAAACCGTCAAACCTTCTAGCCGACTCATTAACGTTATCATATACATTCCAAATGTTACCAGCATCAACAAATAATGCTCCGTTAAAGGCACCAATAAGGTTAAAGCGGTATTCAATATTAATAGACATTTTAAAGTTTGCTTCATTAAATTCATTTCCAGAATCACTCGACCCAGGCCCTAATCGATATACTTCCCAAGCCCTATTGTCATAGGCACCTCCGCCAAAAAAAGATCGGTTAAAGGGAATATTGTCCGCATTACCATATGGAAAAGCAGCTCCAGCAAATGCTCTAACGGCCATTACTTGATTATTACTAACAGACCAGTGCTTAACAAAATCTGTCTCAAATTTTATAAATTGACTAAAAGGCACTTCAAACAAAAGGTATTGCCCATTCTCTTGTTTCCAATCAAAGTACTTTGCCAAACCTTCCACTAGGTTTCCAGACCAACTTAGATTAGCCCTAAACTGTGTAAAGGATCTGTCAAAAATACCCCGCTTCGAAGAACTAAAAAAATTAATGCCTGAACTTATAATTAGATTGTTTTGCGTGAGTCTTCTTCTGCGTTCTTCAATGCGTTGCACTCTTTGATAGCTTGAGTCGCTGGGTAAGATACTGGTGTTACCCACCAAAACATCTCCAATAAAAGATTCTGTTCCTTGTGGAATTATGAGCTTTTCATTCAATAGATAAGTTGGATTTGTATTGGTGATACCTGCAATTTGATTTAATTCATCGTAAGCATTGTTGTAAACACCAAAGTAATTTGCTTTATTTTTATTATTTACAAACTCTACATCTATAAAAGAAAAGGTCCACCTACGGTTTTCTCTTGGGTTCCATTGGTATTGTATACTTCCAGTTAAACTTTGCTTATCTAAGCCAATGTTTTCTTGAGAACCAACACCAACTCTTAAAATGGTTAGTGGTGCAAGTTTCTGCTTGTTGATTTTGTTACTGAATGGCAATAAAAACTGTGGTGCCCGCAGCTGAATGTCAAAACCATACTCTGCAATTGCGACGTTGGCAGAGCGACCAAATGATCCCCTACCACCTAATTCTAAGGTTTCAGCTTCTTTAAAAACATTTAAGACACTTAAGCCGGAGCTAAATGCAATACCTCTTTTTAAAATATTAGATTGGGTTACGTCTAGGGCAAAGTCTAGGGAGTAACGTTTTTTAGGCATTAAAAAAATGGATGCATCTAAAAGTGTTTCGTCTTCATTTGCATATTGATATCTTATGGTTGGATAATCGAAACTTTGTAGTCTATTAAGCTGTTTTAAGGTGGTGCTTCGTGAAGTATCGGAGTAAGGCTCATTTGTTTTAAAATCAATTGATTCACGTAATAGCTTGCTGCTGTAATTCATTTTACCCTGACTAAAAATGGTCATCCCTTCATAAACGCCAATAGAATCGTAAACTTCGTTTCCTACATTACCCGCTTTACCTAATAAAACGGCCACGTTATTCATTTTTGAAATTTTATACTCTTTTGGAACAGGGTTTCCCTCTTGATTCTCGATAAAGTTTCGAATATTGAGTTGTACCGGCAAGCGATAATCTGTTCCGGTTGAATCTACACGAACGCTAAAGTCAATGGAGTTTAGCTGAAAAGGGTATACGCCTGCATTTCTAAATAGCGCTGAAAGTCTGTTTCGTTCTTGCACAAACACTTTTGTGCGAAAACGATCTCCTTGTTTAAGCTTACTGTTGGCTTTGTTTGCCTGATATATAGAATCCAATATTGGGCTTTGGATATTGACATGAATGCTGTCTACAAAGTAGGGTGTATTGGTGTTGACATTATAATTTATGGTTGCATTTCGATTTTCAATAATGGCATCTGTTTTTACCACAGCATTAAAATAACCTTCATTTGAAAAAAAGGCTTTTAGCTTTTGTGCATTAATTGCAGTAGAAACGGAGTCTGAAAGTACGGTAGCTTCACCTGATTTTCTTTTCCAAGCTTGAAAACCACTTTTGTAGGCTTTCATTTTTTTGACTTGCTTTTCAGACCAAATGGAGTTCATCCTATTTTTGCGCCCTGGTTTTTTAGCAAGCCAATTTTCAAAAGCAATATCCGTACTGTCTTTTCCAGATTGATATAACAATAATCCGAATGGAATACCTAAAAAACGATTATTAGGCTTGGGCTGAACAATACTTGCAACAGTGTCAACAGCTACTTTATCGTCTATAATTACGTTGTTTTTACGCAACAATATACCATTCTCTGGCAGGTTGCGAACAGCAGAACATCCTACAATTATGCCCAAAAGCACACTAAAACCTATTATTTTTGAAAATCTTACGGTCAAGAGAAAGTTGTAAAAGTCAAAAATACACCAAATACATGGTTAGCAAAAACGAACTAAAACAGTTAGCTCAATTAGGGCAAAAAAAATTTCGTCAACAGCTTAGTCTTTTCCCTGTTGAGGGTAAAAAAGCCATAACAACGTTTCACCAAAACGGATTTGAGATGAAATGCTGTTTTTCTCATGAAACTGTACAAATAGGAGGTGTTGATGCTACAACAATCAGCATTTCTGATATGAAAAAGCTAAGCAATTTAAGTACTCCTCCCATTGTTTGGGCGGCCTTTTCGCTTCCTAAACCGGTTAATTTTGCTCGCCAAAATATCAATATTGCTTTGGATGGAATCCGTAACCCCGGTAACCTTGGTACAATTATTCGTCTGTGTGATTGGTTTGGCATTGCTCATCTACTCTGTTCAACAGACACAGTAGATTGTTTTAATCCTAAAGTGGTACAGGCGAGCATGGGCTCTTTAGCCGGAGTGCAACTTCATTATGTTAATCTTCTTGACGCATTTGACAAATATCACTTAAATCCAATAGGCACTGGTTCTTATGGTAAAAACATGTATGACGCAAAAATTCCTAAAAATGCAGTGTTTGTAATGGGAAATGAAGGGCAAGGAATTTCCAAGAGTATAAGTGCTAAAATTAAAGAAGATATAAGTATACCTTCTTACGGAAATCCAACTGCCAATAGCCTAAATGTTGCCATGGCAATGGGTATTATATTGGCTGAATTTAAAAGAAGAGGCTGATCTACTCAAAGGTAAACCGCAAAAAAATACCTCGACTTTTCATACTGGCTATGTATCGGGTGTAAACACTATTTACATCTTCATCAGAAACAAACTCGTCACTTAAAGCAAAAAAACCATGTACTGATGTAGTAAACTTAAAGTAGGGTAAGTAGAAATCAGTGCCTGCGGCAAGTTCCCAAGCATACACATCTCTTTTCATTCTAAAGGTCCCAGAGCTATTGTCTTCTGAGTTTGTTTCCTCACTGGTTATATTTATGTTGTATGAAACACTACCCATTACAAAAGGACGTACATTACGAATACGTCGTGTGTTTAATTTAATACCCACTGGGAAACGCACATAATTAGATTTTACAACACGATCAATGAGCGCTTTGCTGAAGCGAGGATCTTCGAGTGAAAAAGGGAATTTGATACCCCGTTCAACAAAGGCTACGCCTGGATGAAAACGAATATTTAAAAATTCATTAAATCTATAGTCTGCTAAAAGGCCCACATCAAAACTTGGCTTTGGTTTTACGTTAATGCGGAAAGGTCCACTTGTAAAAGTTGGTTTATATTCTACTTTAGCACCAACGGTATTGAGTCCCAAATAATAACCAAAACGAATTCTTTTCGAGTCATCAACTTTTAGGTTTTCTATTTTATCCAGTTGTCCATATGTAGGGCCAACTGAGAAAAAGGAAACAGTCATAATCAATAATGAATATCGCAGGTTCATTTTTGAGCATTATATAAAGTAACTACACCTCCTGTTAAAGGCTTATGTGTTACTTTATAAAACCCAATTTCCCGTAATTTATTGCACATCTCTTCACCGTCAGCGAAGTTTGCTGCCGATTCACCAAGATAGGCGTAAGCACCTTTGTCTTCAGCAAATAGTCTCCCCATCGAAGGAATCAGTATTCTAGACATAATGTAATGTGCCTGGCGCATTGGGAATTTTTTTGGTGTTGAAGTTTCCAATATATACAAACAGCCCTTAGGTTGGAGTACACGATACATTTCGGCCAAGCCTTTCTCCAAATTGTCAAAGTTTCTAATACCAAAGGCTACCGTTACGGCATCAAATTTTCGATCAAAAGGCAACTTTTCTGCATCGGCAACGTGAAGTTTTATACGGCCTTTGAGTTTCAGTTTCTCAAGCTGCTTACTTTGTACCTCTAACATTTTTATCGAAAGGTCAGCAGCATCAATTTTTAGATTGGGAATCTTGCTTAAAGCGATAGCAATATCTCCGGTGCCAGTGGCAACATCAAGGACATCTACAGCTTTTTGTTCTCGAACAAGCTTTATAAGTCGCTTGCGCCATATCTTGTCCAGACCAAGAGATAGAACACGATTAAGTGTGTTGTATTTTTGAGCAATACGGTCAAACATCAAGGTTACCTGCTCTTTTTTTGAAAGATCAGAATCAGTGTAGGGAGTGACATTTTTACTCATAGTTGGTAAATGTAACTATTATCTACCGAAGCTGTTTTATTTATAACGAACAGAAACTTCCTATATTTGCATATATAATTTCTTTCAAAGATGAATATTGCCATCGCTGGTGCTAGCGATATTGGATTTCACTTAGCCAAATTACTTTCGTTTGAGGCACAGGATATAACCCTTATTGATTCTGATAAGGAACTTCTAAACTATGCCGATAACAATCTTGATATTCGTGCAGTCAAGGGGGACCCTTCTGGGTTGGCGACACTTAAATTTGCTGGTGTTGACCAAGCAGACATGATGATTGCTGTTACTTCTTCAGAAACCACAAACCTTATGTGTTGTTTGTTGGCCAAACAGTTGGGTTGCAAGCAAACAATAGCACGTGTTACCGATATTGATTTTGAAAAATATAAGAATGATGTTGATTTTAAATCATTGGGAATTGATGAATTGGTTTCACCTGAAGAACTAGCTGCTGAAGAAATACAATTACTTATCCATCAATCTGCTTTTGAAAACAGTCACGAATTTGAAGATGGTGCACTCACCATGATGGGTACCACACTTGAAAATGATGCGCCATTTATTGGAAAAACAGTACGTGAGGTTGCAACTGTATTTCCTGGAGTTCACTTCATGCCAATTGCGATAAAACGCATTGAGTCGCATAACACCATAATACCAAGGGGAGACACCTGCTTTGAAAAAGGGGATCAGGTATATTTCACAACTTTGCCACAAGGCGTTTCAGAATTATATAGCCTTACAGGTGAAGTCAAAAATAAAATCAAGAATGTGATGATTTTGGGTGGAGGTCGAGTAGGTCTTAAAACAGCTGAAGACTTGTGTAAACGGGGCATAAAAGTTAAGCTTATTGAGCTTGATAAAGAGCGCGCGATTGATATGGCAGAGCGCCTGCCTGACACCCTAATTATTCACGGTGATGGACGTAATGTAGAGCTGTTACTTGAAGAGAATCTAGACGAAATGGATGCCTTTTTAGGGGTAACTAACGATGCTGAAACTAACATCATGTCTTGTTTAATGGCTAAATCCAAGCAAGTGCCGAAAATTATCGCACTTATCGAAAACATGGATTATTTTGATTTGACAAAATCCATTGGAGTGGATACTCTTGTCAATAAAAAAATGTTAACTGCAAATACTATTTTCCGATATATTAGAAGGGGAGAGGTTGTAGATTTGGCCAAACTTAATAACATGGATGCCGAAATCGTGGAGTTTAAAGTAAAGCCGTCAGCTAAGGTAATTGGAAAGGAAATTAAGAATTTAGATTTCCCAAAAACGGCTACTATTGGTGGTGTGATAAGAAATGGAACAGGCGTTATTGCACTTGGCGATTTCGTTATTGAAGAAAGTGATCTTGTTTTGGTTTGCTGCTTGCCACAATCAATTAGCCGGGTAGAACAACTTTTTCTGTAGGCCATGAAGGGATTTAATCTCAAGCTTATTCTACATATCCTAGGACTGCTATTAATGTTCAATGCCATTTTTATGGGTATTACTACGCTATACAGTTATTTTCAAAATGACGGAATTACAACTGGACTGCTAAAAGCTTTAGTACTCAACGTTATTGTAGCCAGTTTGGCTCTTGGCTTAACATTAAATCATCGCAAGGAAATTAAAAAACGTGAAGGCTATGTTATTGTTGTTTTTGGATGGCTGATTATGGTTGTGTTTGGCATGTTTCCCTATATGTTTACAGATACAATTGCAACCTTTACAAATGCCTTTTTTGAAACAATGTCTGGTTACACAGCAACTGGTGCTACCATCCTTGACGATATTGAGGCTTTGCCAAGGAGTATTATACTTTGGCGCTCTCTGACACATTGGATGGGTGGTATGGGAATCATTGTTCTTGCAATTGCAATACTGCCGTTGTTAGGCATTGGTGGCATGCAACTTTTTAGTGCCGAAGCACCGGTTTTGGGGGGAGATAAACTACACCCACGTATTAGCGATACGGCCAAGCGATTGTGGTTTATTTATGTAGGCCTGACCCTTGCGAATGCTTTATTGCTTTTTGTTTCAGGCATGCCTCTTTTTGATGCCATTAATCACGCCATGAGCACTATGGCTTCAGGCGGGTTTTCCACTAAAAATGCTAGTATTGGATTTTGGAATGACATGCCGAAAATACAGTACATAACGATTTTTTTTATGATTTTAGCGGGAAGCAACTTTGTATTGCTTTACTATGCTATCAAGGGAAAATTTAAACGTGTTTTTGCGGATACGGAGTTTAGTTGGTATTCTGGGTTTATTACAGTTTTTGCACTTATTGTGATGGCCTCTTTAATACGTCAAGAATTCTATGCAACTACTGATACCAGTATCTTTGCAGTATGGGAGCAATCCTTTCGCCATGCTTTGTTTCAAGTAGTTGCGGTTATTACCACAACAGGACTGGTAACAGCAGATTTCACTTCATGGACTCCATTTGTGACAATGCTGTTTTTTGGATTGATGTTTTTGGGCGGATCAACGGGATCTACATCTGGTGGGGTAAAAGTCATGCGTCACTTGATACTCATCAAAAATGGTTTCTTGGAATTCAAACGCGCTCTACATCCCAATGCCATACTAATGGTTAGGATGAATAAGGTTACTATTGAACAGTCTATTGTTTACAATGTGTTGGCATTCTTCATTCTTTACATGATACTTTTTATCATCGGCGCAGGTGTGCTAAGCACCCTTGGCTTGGATTTTACCACGGCTATTGGCGCAGCAGCTAGTTCGCTTGGTAATGTTGGACCTGGCCTGGGCGAAGTTGGTCCTGCAAGTACATTTTCATCACTACCCATTTTTGGAAAGTACTGGTGTTCCTTACTTATGCTTTTGGGAAGGCTAGAATTGTTTACCGTTTTGATGCTCTTTACGCCATACTATTGGCGTAATCACTAAGATACCGCTTGTCTAATACGTCTGATCGCTTCTTCAATTTCTTCAAGAGACGCAGCATATGAAATACGGATGTTATTTGGACATCCGAATGCATCGCCAGTTACGGTAGCAACGTGGGCTTCTTCTAAAAGATACATGGCGAAGTCAGAGGCGTTTTCAATCAAGGTACCGTTTAATTTCTTTCCAAAGAATGATGAAATATCAGGAAAAATATAAAAAGCACCTTTTGGTACATTTACTTTAAAACCTTCAATGTTCTCAACGAGCTGCATGATACGCTTCCGTCGAAAATCAAACTCATCAACCATATATTTAATTTTTCCAACAGAAGCTCTAACAGCGACAATGGCAGCTCTCTGTGCAATACAGTTTGTTCCACTAGTCACCTGCCCTTGAATTTTAGTGCAAGCTTTTGCCAGCCATACAGGACCACCTAAATAGCCTATTCTCCAACCTGTCATAGCAAAAGCTTTTGCTAAACCGTTAACCGTAATGGTTCTGCCTGACATACTTGGAATGGCAGCAAAGCTAAATGGACTTACATTATCATAGTTGATGTGTTCATAAATTTCATCTGAAAGCACGTATATATCAGGGTGTTTATCCAACACCTTAGCCAATGCCTCGTATTCTTCTTTGCTGTATACTGATCCGCTTGGATTATTAGGTGAGTTAAGCATTACTAATTTGGTTTTAGGAGTAATGGCAGCTTCCAATTGTGATGGGGTAATTTTAAAATCTGTTTTGATATCAGAACGAATCTCTATTGGATTTCCTTCAGCAAGGATTACTATAGCAGAGTAGCTCACCCAATACGGCGCTACTAAAAGCACGTCATCTCCTGGGTTAATAAGCACTTGAACGGCATTAGCAATAGATTGTTTTGCACCTGTTGATACCACAATTTGATTAGGGGCAAAGTCAAGTCCATTATCACGCTTGAACTTTTCACATATGGCTTCTTTGAGTTCTACATATCCATCAACAGGAGTGTAGCTATTATAATCGGAATCGATAGCATCGATTGCAGCTTCTTTGATAAAATCGGGTGTATTGAAATCAGGCTCTCCTAAACTCAATCCAATAATGTCTTTACCTTTGTTTTTTAATTCACGTGCCTTAGCTGCCATAGCCAAAGTTGCTGATGCTGGCAAATTTTTAATGCGTTCAGATAATACTTGATTCATATTAAAATTTTTGACAAAGATAATCGCTACAAAACAACAAGCATAACATTTTAATTAATAGCTTCCTTATTTTTGTAAAAAGTATGGATAAAAGAATAAAAACGTATTTTCCCAAATTAACTGAAAAACAGCAAGTGCAGTTTACACAACTCAAGGCACTTTACGATTCGTGGAATCAAAAAATAAATGTTATTTCACGCGCCGATATGCCCTATTTCTATATCCGTCACGTTCTCCATTCGTTAGGCATTTCCAAGGTACTAACATTTAACCCTCAATCCAGCGTGTTAGACGTGGGCACTGGAGGTGGTTTTCCAGGAATTCCACTTGCTATTATGTTCCCAGAGACACAATTTACACTCATTGATTCTATTGGAAAAAAAATCAAAGTGGTGCAAGCTGTTGCAGACGCCTTGGATCTTGACAATGTCAAAACTCACCACAAACGCGCCGAAGATGTATCCGGAAAATTTGACTTTGTGGTAAGCAGGGCTGTTACGCGCATGGAGAGATTTGTACCATGGGTACAACACAAAGTTAAATCTAAAAATACGCATGTACTTTCAAATGGGATTCTCTACCTAAAAGGAGGAGACCTGCGTGAGGAACTCAGTACTTATCCAAACGCTAAAACTTATGATTTGAATTTGCATTTCAACGACGATTTTTTTGAAACCAAGAAAGTTGTGTATTTAGGTCTTTAGTTCATACAGGGATAGCGATAATCTGTCGCAGGTACAAGAGTTTCTTTTATCAACCTTGGTGATACCCAACGAAGTAGGTTTAGTGATGAACCAGCCTTGTCATTGGTTCCTGATGCACGACTTCCTCCAAAGGGTTGCTGCCCAACAACAGCTCCGCTGGGCTTGTCGTTTATGTAGAAATTACCAGCAGCATGGCGCAACATTTCTGATGCGTGTTCAATGAAATGTCGGTCTTGTGATATAATAGCACCAGTAAGTCCATATTCAGAAGTAGTATTCACCAATTTTAAGGTACTTTCCCATTCGTTATCCTCATAAACATAAACAGTAACAACAGGTCCAAACAGTTCTGTTTCCATGGTGGTGTAGTGGGGGTTGGTTGTTTTTAGCAATGTGGGATGGATAAAATAGCCCTTACTTTTATCATATATACCCCCAGCAAGTACCTCTACTTCCTTGTCATTTTTTGCCTGTTCAATGTAACGCACGAGCCTGTCAAAAGAATTTTCGTGTATAACAGCCGTTATAAAGTTGTTCATATCGTCAGGTGACCCTATTGAAAAGCTTTTGATGTTATTAACTACTCCGGCAATTATTTTATCAGAAATTGAAGCGGGCAAGTATATACGCGATGCTGCTGAACACTTTTGCCCTTGAAATTCATAACCACCCCTTGTGATGGCAGTTACCGCGGTTTGGATGTCAGCACTATGGTGGGTAAAAATAAAATCTTTACCTCCAGTTTCGCCGACAATTCTGGGATAATTGCGATAATGGGTAAGCTTGTTTCCAATCTGCTGCCATAAATGTTTAAACACTTGTGTTGAACCTGTGAAATGTAGCCCTGCTAATTGTGGATGGTCTAATATAATATTGGAAATCATAGCTGGATCTCCTGAAATGAGGTTGATGACACCTGGGGGTACACCAGCTTCTTCAAAAATATCCATGATGATTTTAGCAGAAAACATTTGATGGTCACTTGGTTTCCAAACAACAACATTCCCCATAAGAGCAGGAGCAGCACATAGATTGCCAGCAATTGCGGTGAAATTAAATGGTGTCACAGCGTAAATAAAGCCTTCAAGCGGTCTGTATTCCAGCCGGTTGATAACACCATCTCCTTGGATGGGTTGTTTTGAGTAAATGTCTGATGCAAAAGCAACGTTAAATCTTAAAAAATCGGCAAATTCGCAGGCAGCGTCAATTTCTGCTTGAAAGATATTTTTCGATTGTCCAAGCATGGTCGAAGCATTAATCCTTGCACGATATGTCCCAGCAATCAATTCAGCTGCTTTTAGAAATACAGCCGCACGATGCTCAAAAGAAGTATTTTCCCAATTAAGGCTGGCCGCTAGTGCAGAATCAATTGCTTGGGTTACATGTGAAGCATTAGCTATACTAAAGCTCCCAAGTGTATGCTTATGGTCGTGCGGGGGTACTATTTTTGCACGTTTCTTGGTAACAATTTTTTTGTCACCTATATAAAGGGGAACTTCAATATTACTCTTGTAAAACGTTGTGTATGTTTCTAATACCTCTCTACGTTCGGGACTATTTTTTTTATATTTAAGGACAGGCTCATTTATCGGCCTTGGGACTGAGAAAAAACCGTTTTTCATTAGATATAAATTTAACAATTAGTTGAGAGCAAAAGCGGCGCTTAGCTCAAACTTAGGAATGTAGGCACGAAACTTTTTAGTCGATGCCAAATTGATCATGTCGTAGTGTCCCTGCATTGCCCCAATAGGCGAGCTTAATAAGCAGCCAGATTGATAACTGTATACCTGACCAGGTTTAATAACAGGTTTTTTTCCTACTACACCTTCACCATCAACAATAGCTGTGGACTTTAGAGAGTCAAAAATTTTCCAATGTCTATATTTGAGCTGAACCGTATCTTTTCCATGATTAGATATAGATATGCGATATCCAAATGAATAATGCAAACGGTAGTTTTTGAAGTATGTTGCTTCAAAAAATGCATTTACTGAAATGCTTATACCTTGTGTGATTTGCTGTATCATATTATAAATATAAACATTTTTTATAAGCCAATGTCTTTTGCGTTTGCATTTCCAACACCAATTAATTCATCGCAGCGAGCGCCCATCGGCCTGTAGTAAACCAGTACCCAGTAGTCATTTTCAGTAGGCCAATAATTACCAGAAATAAGATTGTCATAAAGCGTTCCGTAACTGTCTTGACTTACAAACTTATAGTTATATATACCTTGCTTCAGTAATAATTCAATCTCAAATCGACCTGAATCGGCGTTGTATGCCAATTTGCTATCATTACTGATGATGTGTTGGTTAAAATCTCCAACCACATAGTGTTCTCCATCAAACAGGAAATCTTCTGCAAAAAGTGAAATCAAGACCCGGCTGTAATCAGATTCGATATTTGGTTTATTGCCTTGAAAAGTGTTAATGCGAAAGTCGCCGTTTATATCAGGTGCATAGGTGTAAGGTCTGCCCGATCGCACCCATTGTGGGTTTAAAATAGAAATGAATAAGTCCTCACGAAATACTCTTGCTACATTGCCGCCTCCACTACGAATGTCTTGCGTGTCAAAAAAATGGTATTCATTTCCAGCAGCAAATGTTGTTTCGGGCTTGTAGTTAAATTGGAGTTGATTGTTGAGTGTGTAGTTTGGTTTTCCTGCTTCACGCCACGTTTGCCAACGTTGATTTTGTACGGTAAACAGCTTTATTTGTTTTTCAGGGAGCAAAACTTTTAGCCCATCCAAGTTTACTACAAACTGTACACTTTGGTGAGTTTGAATTTCTTCAATACGTTGTGATCGTTGCACACTTACTCCAACTGCCGATGCTGGTTGGCTAACCATAAACCTTTTTTGCAATACCAAATTTCTGCTGTCATCCCAAATATTTAACATGTAATTCCCACTTTTTTTTAAGCGCGTTTGGGTATTTGGAAGGGTCAAAGTATAATGAATGTATGACTGCAATGTTCCTGTGGCATAGGATATGTTTTGTATACGCATGTCATCATATCCATCCATATAGTCTACTTGTAACAAATCGGTTTGATTCCAATTGGCATCAAAACGATCTATGGTGTAGTAGTAAGTGCTATCATCAGCATTTAAATCATCAAATTTAAGTGTGATTTGCTCGTTCAATTTAACAATGGGTAGCGATGTTTTTTGTTCATTTACATAAAAAAGAACCGATTTGATGTGCTCGGGTGGTGCAAATACGCTTAATTCTTGCCCAAAAATGAGTTGACAACCAAGTAGAAAAAGAAGCTTTTGTTTAATCATTATTTTAATACCCAATGGGTTTTTAGGCTTGTTTATAGATAAGAAGCCAGCGCACTGTTTTTGTTGCTTACAGGCCAAAGTTAAACAAACTCTTTCACGGTTAATAAATTTATGTAATTATATGGTTTAACACTTCGTTTTTTAAGCACCTTATATTACATTTGCAATGCAAATAATAACTATATGTCCGCTGACATAATTCTGCGTAAAGGCTTGTCAATTCCCATAAGCGGAAAGGCTGATCTTAGCATTTCATCAGCTGATTCTTCTGACAATTTTGTCGTCTATCCCAGTGACTTCCATTCAGTTGTGCCAAAAATGCTACTAAAAGAAGGTGAAGCCGTGTTGCAAGGACAGCCAATTTTTTATTCAAAAGCTAACCCCCAAATAAAATTTGTTTCACCTGTTAGTGGTACTATAAGCAATATTGAGAGAGGTGCTAAAAGACGTATATTAGCAATCGAAATATTCTCAAATCGTAAGTCTGATAAAATTAAGCATAAAGTTGTAGAACCAAACAACTTGAATAGTGAAGACATCAAAAAAAAATTGTTGGAGTCTGGATGTTGGCCTTTCATTAAACAGCGTCCTTACGATGTAATTGCTGATCCCAATAGTACTCCAAAATCTATTTTTATTTCCGGATTCAGTACGGCTCCTCTTGCTGCTAACGTTTCTTTCATACTTAGTTCAAAAAGGGAAGACTTCCAAAATGGTATAAACGTACTTGCAATGTTGGCGCCGAAAGTTCATCTTTCCGTTGACGCGTCTTCAGATTCTTTTCTAGCTGAGGTCTCCAACGCAGAAGTGCACCACATTAAAGGTCGCCATCCTGCTGGTAATGTAGGTGTCCAAATTCATCATATTGACCCTATCAATGCAGGCGAAACCGTATGGGTTGTTGGGCCAGTTGATGTGGCACGCATAGGTGCTTTCTTTTCAACAGGCATTTTTGATGCTTCACAAATGATTGCTTTAGTTGGCCCAGTTGTGAAGTCACCAAAATATTTTAAATCTCATATTGGCGCAGCAGTTGCACCGCTTCTGAAACAAGCTGGAATCAACTCTAATGGTCAGATACGTGTTATTAATGGCGATTCGCTATCTGGTAAAGCAATACATGCCAATGGTAACCTTGGATTTTACAACAACACACTTACAGTATTAGCTGAAGGAAATCGTTACCGTATGTTTGGTTGGTTGCCTTTTACAGGAAGTAAGATATTTAGTATGTCTCGTACCTCTCTTTCTTGGTTATTGCCCAAGCGTAAGTACGCATTGGACACCAATATGAATGGTGAAGAACGTGCACTGGTCGTTACTGGTGAAATGGAGCAAGTTTTGCCCATGGATATATTTCCCATGCAACTTCTCAAAGAATGTATGGTAGAGAACATAGAAAAAATGGAGGGTCTTGGTATTTATGAAGTAGCGCCAGAAGATTTTGCGTTGGTGGATTATGCCAGTACCTCTAAAATTGAAGCCCAAGCGATTATTCGTGAGGCACTTGATTTAATGATAAAAGAAGTAGGTTAAATTTAATATATGAATTTTATACGCGAACGTATCGATGTAATCAAAAAACCTTTTGGCAAAGGCCAAAGGTGGGAGCGCTTTGCCCCTGCAGTTAATGCATTTGACACCTTTTTATTTGTTCCAAATCACACCACTCAAAAAGGAGCGCATATCCGTGATGGTGTTGATTTGAAACGTACAATGGTAACGGTTATTATTGCCTTGTTACCTGCCTTTATATATGGTGTATACAACACTGGTTACCAATATTTTATCCAATCTGGACTTGCTTTTAATTTTTGGGATGCCATGCTTCATGGTGCGCTTAAAATTATGCCTATGGTTGCCGTATCATACGGGGTAGGTTTGGCCATCGAATTTGCTTTTGCCGTTTATCGTGGACACGAAGTAAACGAGGGCTATTTGGTAACAGGACTTTTGGTTCCCATGATTATGCCAGTAGATATTCCGCTTTGGATGGTGGGTCTCTCTGTAGCGTTTGCTGTATTTGTTGCAAAAGAAGCTTTTGGTGGAACAGGGATGAATATTCTTAATCCTGCGCTTACAGCCCGTGCCTTTGCTTTCTTTGCTTATCCAACTTATATGTCGGGTAACAAAGTATGGGTTTCGGAAGCAACTAATATTGATGGTATTTCGGGTGAAACAGTTTTAGGCAGCCTTGCCGCTGGTAACGACGTTAGCTACTCCATGTTCGACATGTTTGTTGGTGCCATCCCTGGATCAATAGCCGAGACCTCTACACTTTGGGTATTGGTTGGTGCGGCGATACTAATCTTTACTGGTGTTGGAAGTTGGCGCATAATGGTGGGTGGTGTACTTGGTGCAGCTGTTACAGCTTTTTTGTTTAATATTTGGGGCGCCAATGCCCTTATGTCTTTTGACTGGATAAATCACCTGATTGTTGGTGGATTTGCATTTGGTGTTGTGTTTATGGCGACTGACCCAGTTTCAGCAGCCCAAACGACCAAAGGAAAATGGGTATATGGCCTACTAGTAGGGGTTTTCTGTATCCTCATTCGCGTATTTAATCCAGCTTATCCTGAAGGTGTAATGTTGGCTATTTTACTAATGAACGTATTCGCACCAACAATTGATCACTATGTGGTTGAGGGTAACATTAAACGGCGCAAAAAGCGTCTTGTCAAAGCAACATTAACACCTGCAACATGAACAGAGATTCTAACAGTTATACTTTTGGTTTTGCTGCTGCCATGGTTTTGGTTGTAGCATCTGTATTGGCTTTTACTGCCAGCACATTGAAAGATCTTCAGTCGGAAAATGTACGTAAAGAAAAAATGCAAAATATACTTTCCACGATTGGTATAGAAACTGATAGAGATGGTGCTGAAAAATTGTTTAACAACTATATTACTGACCAGCTAGCGCTTCGCAACGATGGTACGATTGATGAAACGGTAGATGCCTTCTCAGATATCAAACTGGCAATAGAGCTCAAGAAAGATATTCAAACCCAACGTTTTCCAATTTATGTTGCATCTGTTGATGCGGCTACTTATTACATAGTACCCTTACGCGGTTCTGGTTTATGGGACGCCATTTGGGGATACATAGCCCTAGGGGAAGATCGCAACACTATTAAGGGAGCTGTTTTCGACCACAAAGGTGAAACTGCAGGACTTGGTGCAGAAATTACACAACAGTGGTTTATGAATCGCTTTGTTGGGGAAAAAATATTTAATTCTTCTGGAGATTTGGTTGGGATTAGTGTTTCTAAAACCAATAATGACCCCAATGACACAGACAAGGACGACCATGAGGTTGATGCCATTTCTGGCGCAACTATTACTGGCGATGGTGTTTCCGATATGATTATCGAACGGTTACAACACTACCTGCCATATCTTAAAGCAACACCTGTAGATCTTGCGTATATTAACTAATTATGTTTAAACCAAAATCAAATAAAAAACCTGTAATTTTCTTTGTTGCCAATGATCGTGAACCGCTTTTTTCAAAGAAAAATCGCGGTTTGTTAAAAGATCCATTGGACGATAATAATCCCATTACGGTTCAAGTATTGGGTATTTGTTCTGCTTTGGCGATTACAGTGCAGTTAAAGCCTGCCGTTGTAATGACATTGTCGGTAATTGCTGTAATGGCAGCCAGTAATGTTATTGTTTCACTATTGCGAAATGCCATTCCAAACCGTATTCGAATTATAGTACAACTAGTTGTAGTTGCCTCCATGGTAATCTTGGTTGATCAAGTACTACGGGCCTATGCCTATGACGTGAGTAAGCAACTTTCCATTTTTATTGGACTGATTATTACCAACTGTATTGTAATGGGTCGCTTGGAAGCTTTTGCCTTGGGTAACGGCGTTTGGAAATCTTTCCTAGACGGAGTTGGTAATGCTGCTGGATATGGATTTATGCTCATTCTCGTTGCTTTTTTCAGAGAATTGTTGGGTTCTGGAAAATTGTATGGTTATCAAGTAATTCCCGATTCTATTTATGAAATGGGTTACGAAAATAATGGTTTAATGCTGTTGTCTCCAATGGCCTTGATTACTTTGGGTATCATCATTTGGGTACAGCGCGCACGCAACCGTAAACTCATTGAAAAAAACTAGGCAATGGATTACATAAACCTTATTGTAAAAAGTATTTTTATTGAGAATATGATATTCGCTTACTTCCTAGGTATGTGTTCATATTTGGCAGTATCTAAAACAGTAAAAACAGCCGTTGGACTTGGCTGTGCTGTTATTTTTGTATTGTCGATTACTGTTCCAATCAACTACTTATTAGATAATTACCTTTTAAAGCCAGGTGCTATGTCATGGTTGGGTGAAGATTATGCCGCATTGGATTTAAGCTTCTTGAGCTTCATTATGTTTATTGCCGTTATAGCATCCATGGTTCAGCTGGTAGAAATGATTGTAGAAAAATTTGCCCCTGCACTTTATGGAGCCTTGGGAATTTTCTTGCCACTTATAGCTGTAAACTGTGCCATTTTAGGTGGATCACTATTTATGCAACAAAAAAGTTTTGTTTCAATCGGCGAATCTGCTTTATATGGACTTGGTTCTGGAATAGGATGGTTGTTGGCCATTTTGGCCATTGCAGCTATTCGTGAAAAAATTGCGTATTCTAACGTTCCAGCGCCATTGCGTGGGCTGGGTATAACATTTATTATTACAGGCCTTATGGCCATTGGATTTATGAGTTTTATGGGAATTAAATTATAAGCATATGGATTTTACTGTCATTATTGCAAGTATTGTTGTTTTCTTGGCCATCACTTTTATTTTGGTGGGGATGCTTTTAGGAGTTAAGGCACGTTTAATGCCATCTGGGCCTGTAAAGCTATTTATCAATGGCGAAACAGACGTTGAAGTTTCATCCGGAAACACACTATTGTCTACCCTTGGTGATAACAAAATTTTCTTACCATCAGCCTGTGGTGGAGGGGGTACCTGTATACAGTGTAAGTGTATTGTTAAAGATGGTGGAGGCGAAATTCTTCCAACGGAAAAACCACACTTTTCAAGAAAAGAGATTGCTGAAGGTTGGCGTTTGGGATGCCAAGTCAAGGTAAAAGAAGACATGGTAATTGAAGTGCCAGAAGAAGTGTTTGGCATAAAGAAGTTTGCAGCCAAAGTTGTACGTAATTGGAACGTAGCATCATTTATTAAGGAGTTTGTTGTTGAAATTCCTGAAGACATGCATTACGAAGCTGGGGGCTATATTCAAATTGAAGTTCCTGCTTGTGAGGTGGATTTCAAGGATATTGATATATCAGCACACCCAGAAGAGCACCCTGAGGATGTAAATAAATTTAAATTGGAATGGGATAAATTTAAGTTGTGGGACTTAAAGATGAAAAACCCAGAGTTGGTCGAGCGTGCTTATTCAATGGCTTCTTTTCCAGCTGAGGGAAAAGAAATTATGCTGAATGTGCGTATTGCAACCCCGCCCTTTGATCGTGCCAAAAATGGTTGGGCTGATGTTAATCCTGGTGTCGCTTCATCATATATATTTTCGCTCAAAGAGGGCGACCCCGTAACAATATCTGGACCTTACGGAGAATTCTTTATTAATCACTCTGAAAGTGAAATGCTATACGTTGGCGGTGGTGCGGGAATGGCGCCAATGCGTTCCCACTTATATCACCTCTTCCGTACTCTGAAAACAGGCCGTAAGGTTACGTTTTGGTATGGTGGTCGTTCTAAACGTGAGTTGTTTTATATTGAACACTTCCGTGCGCTTGAGCGTGACTTTCCTAATTTTAAGTTTTATGTTGCGTTATCTGAACCTTCTGAAGAAGATAATTGGAAAGTAAAAGACGGTCTTGATGGTGAAGGAGATGGCTTTATTGGGTTTGTTCACCAAGTCGCGATCGATAATTACTTAGACCAACACGAATCCCCTGAGGATCTTGAAGTCTACTTCTGTGGGCCTCCACTTATGAATCAAGCAGTTGAAAAAATGGCTGAAGATTTTGGTGTACCAGACGAGAATGTTCGTTTCGATGATTTCGGCGGATAACATATAAAGAGGCTTCGGCCTCTTTTTTATTATACATTTGCGCTATGAGCCAATTATCTGAAGACGAATTACATCAACTTGCAATGACTACGGTTGGTCAGTCCCTAGAAGCGGATGGCTATGAATTTTTGGCTGTGAACAGCACAGCCAAAAAAGACCCTCAGTTTGTGTGTGCCAAAGACAAAACCTTGCATTTTGTAGTAGTACGTCATGTGCTATACCCGCAAAATCCAAATGAATTTGACAGTAAACTTATGAACCAAGTCAAGGAACACGCAATAAAGTTTAAAGCTAAAACCTATTATGCTGGTGTTGGCTTTGCCTATGCCACAGACTATGACAAACCACTCTCTAAAAACGAACCCTATGCCATCAATTTTAATGGGATTAA